>DATKXP010000541.1:0-6986 GCA_035529015.1 Phycisphaerae bacterium
GCGGCGTCGGTGGGCGAGGTTCCTGTCGAGTCGTCTCATCTGCCGCAGGCCCGCCCGGGCTTGCCCCGCGCTCATGCCGGTGACGAATCCCTCCGGCATCTCCGGCACGAACTCGCCGGCGTCGCTGGACCCGATGACCGCGCCCCGGCGCGTCAGCCACCGGAACAGGGCCGTGGCAAAGGCCGTCGTCCGCGGAAAGATGAGCATCCGGTACGCCAGACGCTCCAGTGACAGGACCAGTGAGGTGGCCATCGACGGCGGCCGCAACTCCTCGGCGCAGAGCGCCGCGATCTTCTCGGCCAGCCCAGAGTCGCTGGTGGTGGCCATTCCGCCGATGCCCGTCGTAAACGGCTTGTTCCACTGGAACGACCAGTAGGCCCCCAGGCCGAACGTGCCGCACCGGCGTCCCTTGTACGTTGACCCGAGGGCCAGGCAGCAGTCTTCGATGACGGGGATCCCGTGTCTCGTGGCGATGTCCATGATCGCGTCCATGTCGCACGGGTAACCGTACGTGTGCTGGGCCACGATGACCTTTGTGTGCGGCGAGAGTGCTTCCTCGAGCAGGCCCACGTCCATGTTGTAGGTGGTCGGCTCGATGTCCACGAACACACTCGCGGCGCCGACGTACTTGACCGGGTTCACGTCCATCACGCATGTGTAGCCGGGGAGGATGACCTCGTCGCCTTCGCCCACACCGAGGGCCTTGAGGATGGCATACAGGGCAACGCGGCCTTTCCAGAAGGCGAACGCACGGTCCGCGCCGAGCCAGTGGGCGAAGGCGTTCTCAAAGCGGGTCACGGGTCCGCACATCAGGCTGCTCCACAGGGACCTCGTCCAATCGTATCCTGATTTTCGACAAGATCAACGGCCATTCTGAAACCCGTTCCGATGGGCGGCGACGCGCACGCAGGCCCGCCAACGACCCTGGCATCTCAATCCTGATGGCCCCCCAGCCGCAGACGCGCCGATGTATGATGCTGGGTTGACATGGATGGCTCGGAGGGTATGCTACAGGCGGGGAGCGCATCGGCGGCGGATAGCCTCTTGTCTTGAGGCCCTCAGAAAGCCGATAATGCACAAGGGGTCGGGCAAGATACGTCGGACGGTGACCTATGCGACGCGTTACGGTGGTGCTGGCGGCGGCTCTGATTTGCCTGAGTGTGGCTCGAACGACGAGGGCCCAGGGAGCCCTGAGGGGCGTGGGGTGGGGGCCCAGTCGGAACTTCCTCACCAACCTGCCATCGTATGGCATCAACCGAACGCTGGGGGATTCGGGATACCAGTCTTTCTCACGGGCACGTGACTTCGCGCGGGCCGCCCCGCCGGCGCAGGCCAGTTATATGGCGGCCCGGGGAATCAACGTCTCGTTGATGCGAAGTGGGTATCAGGCCGTTGGCTTCAAGGACCTCGCCCCGGGGCCCGGATTGAGTCCCCTGACAGTGACTCGCGTGCGAAGCGTTGACTCAATGAATTTCGAGAAGCGGGGCCGGTTCCGAACGCTGAAGGAAACGACCCTCGCGCTCGTCGAGCGGGTGCGCAAGCGCGACGACATCAGCCCCGGCCGCCTCGGGCTGGGGTTTCACCAGTTCATGTTCCCCCTGCCGCTTCTGGACCGTCCGGATATCGGCTACGGGTTCTTCTCGCGGACCGACCTGGTTGGCGGCGGAACCGTGGACCCCGAGATCTTTCTTGCCCCCTTCACGGAGGACGTGCAGCAAAGCCTCGGCGAGCCGGGGTTCCTTGATCTCATGGAGGGTTTGCTGGCCGGGCGGCCGCCGGCCAAGGGCCCCAAACTGGATCAACTCTATGACACGCAACTGGCGGCCCTCGGCAACTACCTGTTCAACAACGGCCGCTACGCGCCCGCTGCGCAGGCGTGGGAGGTCCTTGTCCGGCGCGATGCCACCAACGGCGCGGCCCGGCGGGCCGTCGGGCTGTGTTTGCTGGGCGCCCGCGACCTGCGGCGGGCGGCGCAGGAACTGCGCGCGTCGCTCGTGATGGCAGCAGGATGGCCCGACACGGCGCGGATCGTCGGCTCGAATTTCCAGGACGTGTTCAGCGACCCCGACGATCTGGCCGACGCCCGGGCCGAACTCGATGCCCAGGTGGCCAGACAGCCCGACGACCGCGAACTCGGGTTTCTCGTGGCGTTCCTCGACCTGTTCCAGGGACGTTCGAAGGAGGCCGAGAAACGGCTCGCGGCCCTGGCAGACGCCGACGAGGTCGCCAAGGGGCTGCTTGCCATCATCAAGCGGGGGGGCGTGGCCGAGACGGTTCTTCGGCCCGTCGGTTCGGCCTTCCGGAGCCTGACCGACGAGATGACGGGGCTGGAGGAGCCCGCGCTCGACCCCGAAGCGCGGGCCGAACTGATCCAGGCGCTGCGCGAAGGCGCCGATTCCTACAAAGAGCACATGCGCATCGGGGACTTCAGGTTCTTCATGGGCGACTTCACCCTGGCCGGCGAGTCCTACCGCAGCGCTCACAAGGAACGTCCCGAGGACCCCTTCGCCCTGTTCGCCATGACCCACGCAGCGTACGCGAACGGCGAATACCGGCAGGCGTCGCGGTACCTGGAGCAGGCTCTCGCAATCGAGCCGAGTTGGGGGCTGTTCGAGTTTCGCCTTCAGGAGTTCTATGGCGGCGCCGAGGAGTACGGCCGGCATCTGCGGAACCTCGAGCGGCAGGTGGAGTTGCGGCCGGGCTTGGCCCGGATGAAATTCCTGCTGGCCTACGTCTACTACTTCAGCGGCCGCTATGCCGATGCCACCGACCTGCTGGCCCAGGTGTTGCGTCTGGAACCGGGTTTCGAGCGGGCCGACTACTTCCTCCGTCTGGCCAGGCTCCAGGGGTAGGCGGGCGTTCTATCCGGTCGCGTCCCCCCGTGTTCCCGAACCGCTGTGGTGGGTTTGCAGCCGGGGTCAGCACTTGTCCCACCCCCCGTAGCCGGTCTCCAGGGCCCAGCGGTACCAGTCGATGGTCTTGCCCAGGCCCTCGGCGAACGGGACCGTCGGCTCGTATCCGAGGAGGTCGCGTGCGGCGGTGATGTCGGCCAGGCTGTGCTTGACGTCGCCGGCTCGCGGCGGCTCGTAAACCGGCTCCAAGTCGGTGCCGAGTATCTCGTTGAAAACGGTCACCATCTGGTTCAGGTCGATGGCCTGGCCGCAGCCGATGTTGACAACTTCACCGTGGGTTTCTTCGGCACTTGCCGCCAGGAGGTTCGCGGCCAGAACGTTCTCGACGAACGTAAAGTCGCGCGATTGGGTGCCATCGCCGAAGATGATCGGCGGTTCGCCTCGCAGCATCCGCGCGGCAAACGCCGCGATGACCCCCGCGTACTGGTTCGTCGGGTCCTGCCGCGGCCCGAAGACGTTGAAATACCTGAGGCTGACCGTCTCGAGGCCAAACGACCGGAAGAACGTCGACACGTAGAGTTCCCCCGCCGCCTTGGCCGCCGCGTAGGGGCTGATTGGCAGCACCGGCATCGTTTCCCGTTTGGGCATCTCCTCTCCGGCGCCGTACGCGCTCGAACTGGCGGCAAAGACGAAGCGGCGGACTCCCCGGTCACGGGCGGCCATGAGCATGTTGTGGGTGCCGACGGTGTCGGCGTCGAACGTCGTTTGCGGGTCTTCCATGCTTCGCGGGACGCTCGGAATGGCCGCCTCGTGGAAGACCACCTCGGCCCCTTCGCACGCCCTGCGGCACGCGTCGGCGTCGCGAACGTCGCCTTCGACCAGATCGATATCATCTTTGATGTCGTCGAGGTTCTCGCGAAAGCCCGTCGCGAAGTTGTCGAGGACCCGCACCCGCCGACCGCGCGCCAGCAGCGCCCGGACGAGATTCGAGCCGATAAACCCTGCACCGCCGGTCACCAGGCACGTCTGAGCCATGTCGGTCTCCCCGGGGCCTCCCCCGCCGGCCCGTCAACGCAGAGCGTAAGCGCCAGCGGGCCGGTGTCAACAGCGATTTCCGCCGCGTCCGGAGGGCGCGGCGTTGTGGTGGCGGCCTGCTCTGCGTGGGCAGCACGTGTGGGGAGGCCCCAGGAGACCGGAACGGCCCCACCCATCCGCTCCACCGGGACTGGAAATGTGCCTTGACAGGCACGCCGGAATCGCTACACTACAATGACACTCCAATTGGAGTGTGCCCCAGGAGGGGCGAGGCAGCACACAGAAACGGGAGTGGCCTGATGCCGGAAGCCCAAGTACCTGGACCGATCCCACCGCACGGCGGCGCCCTTATAGAGAGGCTCCTGTCGGGCAAGGAGGCCGAAGTCGCCGCCGCCCGGGCCGCCGACCTGCCGCGAGTCGAACTCTCGCGCCGCGAGCGGTGCGACCTCGAACTCCTCGCCGTCGGGGCCTTCAGTCCCCTGACGGGATTCATGACCAAAGCCCAATTCGACGGCGCCGTGGACGCCATGGTCCTGCCTACCGGCCAGCCGTGGGCCGTTCCCATCACGCTGAGCACCGACCGAGACCGGGCCGCCTCCCTGAAGGAGGGGCAGGAGGTCGCCCTCTTCGACCCCGAGTCACAGCAGGTGCTGGCCGTCCTGCACCTCGAGGAGAAGTACGAGCACGACCGCGAGCGCGAGTGCCGAGAGGTCTACAGGACGGCCGACACCGAGCACCCCGGCGTGGCCACCGTCATGGGGCAGGCCGAGGTGTGCCTGGGCGGCCCGGTGGACGTCATCAGCCTCCCGCCGCACGACGACCTGCGCGAGTACCGCTGGACGCCGCGCCGGACGCGCACTGAGTTCGACCGGCGCGGGTGGAAGACGGTGGCGGCCTTCCAGACGCGCAACCCGTGCCACCGGGCCCACGAGTATCTTCAGAAGGTGGCGCTGGAATTGTGCGACGGGCTCCTGCTGCATCCGCTGGTCGGCGAGACGGCCAAAGAGGGCGACATCCCCGCCGGCGTCCGCATGAAGACCTACGAGGTCATGTTCGAGAGTTACTACCCGAAGGACCGCGTCCTGCTGACCGTCCTGCCGGCGTCGATGCGGTACGCCGGTCCGCGCGAGGCCGTCCTGCACGCCATCATGCGCAAGAACTACGGCGTCACGCATTTTATCGTCGGGCGCGACCACGCCGGCGTCGGCGATTACTATGGCACGTACGATGCCCAGACGATCTTCGATGCGTTCGACCCGCAGGCCATCGGCATCGTGCCGCTGAAGTTCGAGCACGCCTTCTTCTGCCGCAAGTGCGACGGCATGGTCTCGAACAAGACCTGCCCGCACGGACCACAGGATCGGGTGTTCCTGTCGGGCACGAAGGTTCGCGAGATGCTGTCCCGCGGCGAGGCGCCGCCGCCCGAATTCACGCGGCCCGAGGTGGCCGCGATCCTGATCGAGGCCGCCCAACAGCAGGCCGACGCGTAGGCAGTCACGTTTTGTGAGCCGCCTGTCGCCGCGGGCGCGCCGAGTTAGCCGCCCGCCGCCGCGGGCGCGCCGAGTTAGCCGCCGGACTTGTCCGGCGCGTTTCAAAAAGGAGGCTCAGATGTCCCAAGGCTTCGTGCTCTGGTTCACCGGTCTTTCCGGTTCGGGAAAATCGACGATCGCCGATTTGGTGGTCGCGGCGCTCAAGGGTCGCGGCGTCAAGATCGAAGTCCTCGACGGCGACATCGTCCGCACGAACCTCTCCAAAGGGCTGGGGTTCTCGAAGGAGGACCGCGACACGAACATCCTGCGCGTCGGCTTCGTCGCCAATCTGCTCGCCCGAAACGGCCTGGCCGCCTGCTGCGCGTGCATCAGCCCGTACACGGCGATCCGCGACGCCGTCCGCGCGCAGGTCGAGGGCGACGGCGGCGTCTTTGTCGAGGTCTTCATGGACACGCCCCTCGACGTCTGCATCGAGCGCGACCCGAAGGGCCTTTACAAGAAGGCCCTGGCGGGTGAGATCAAGCAGTTCACCGGCATCGACGATCCCTACGAGGCGCCCGAGAACCCCGAGATCGCCCTCAAGACGCAAAACGCCACGCCCGAAGAATCGGCCCGGCAAGCCCTCGCGTACCTCGAGCAGAAGGGTCTGACCCCGCCGGCGTGAGGGGTCCGCCAGGGGGAGCATCACATCCAGCCAGCCTTGCATCCAGCCGCGCGAGGTCAGTAAGCGGCCGGCTTCCCCGGCCTACGGCTCTGGTTCAACTTCAAGGCGTGCTTCGTGGACGGCGGCCAGCGGAAGGGCGTCGTCGCCCGTCAGTGTCAGCGTCCACAGCGTCTTCGCCTGCGGCGCGAGGGGCCACCGCTCGATGCTCGTCGTGCCGGGCCCGGCTTTTCCGAGGACGGGGTCGCCGGTGGGGTTGCCGCCTGCGTCAAAGACCTGGACGCCCAGGACAATGCCGCCCCGCAGGGGGTCAGGCTGTTTCAGTTCCACGGCGATGCGGCAGCGGATCTGGACCCGCCGCTGCGGTTTGCCCGACGCGACGGGCAGAGGGACGGGCGGTGTGCCCAGAATGAGCGTGCGCCGGCCGTTTCGGATGTGGCCGGTCATGCTGATGGTCCCCGCCTTCGGCAGCGGCGTCGAGGCCGCCAGCGTCAGGCGATACACGTACAGGCCCGGCCCGTGACCCCCCGCCGTCAGGTCGGCGCCGAACGTGGCCTCTTTGTACTTCGGATCGGTTTGCGACAGCGGCGCGCCCTCCTCCGGCAGACCGCCCGTCTTGATCGTGCGCAGGTCTGTGGCGTCGGCCCACGGCGCGCGCAGGCGGCGCAGGGCCTCGTCCGAGAGTGCCACGTCGGGGTAACCCTTGAGGATCTCGAACTCGACCGTTCCGGCGGGCGTCTTCTCGGTGTACCTCGCCTCGCGGCGGTTGTGGGCGAACTGCTCGGCGTGCCAGGCCAGGTGGGCACCCGCGCGGCTCTTCCAGTACGTCCAGTTGTGCGCGCCCTCGCCGACGTGCCACGTGCAGGCGAGGCCCCTGGAGTTGAGCACCTGCCTGAGCCCCTCCATCTGGGGCAACGCCCCGTCCTTGGCGCCGGCATCCAGCGAGAG
>DATKXP010000542.1:0-16024 GCA_035529015.1 Phycisphaerae bacterium
ACGGATTTCTGACGCTTGTGGGGACATGGCCTTTGCCCAAACCTGTCGCAAGAGAGGCCGAGCCGCCGGGCCGTCGGCAGTCTGTGCAGGGCATCCGTCAAGGTGCAAATACCGTGCCGAACAGGATTGGTACCGTCCCCAATGGCACGGAATACACACGTCCCCGGAATACACAGGCCATTCCAAGAAACCGACTACTGAGCCAAGCCGTGAGTGTCTGGCCTCATTGCATGTCTGCAAATCGTACCCTCCTGCTGGCCGTCACAGCGTGGTAGCAGTTGGATTTGGGTTGTGGTTGGATAGGTGGCGCGGCATAATTCGTCGGGCATCCTGAGTGGAATGTGCGCAAGGGCCTCTCAAGAGCGGCGAGGCGGCATATGCGACAAATCATCCCGTACCGGAGCGATATTCCATTCAGACTGATATTCTTTCTCGCGAGAGGGAATCCATACTACACAGGTGTCATCTACTTCGTCCTATCCTATGCGGTCTTGTCTCTGCTGTGGTTGGCCACGGGCAGGTCAATGCGCGCGCCCGCCGTGGATCACGTCAACATAGGCGTTCTCGCCCCGATCGGTGCGGGGCTTCTGTGTCACTTCTATAATGTGGTCACCTCTTCGTTCGAAGCGATAGCGACGCGGGGAATCATCCGCAGGGACGGGCAGGGGGATTACCTGAAGTTCCTGCCACGTCTAGAAGGACTTTACAACAACTGGTACGTCACAGGTGCGGCTTTGCTTGCCTCGCTGCTCCTCAATGGCTGGAACTACATGGCGAAGAAGGACTCATGGCTCGGACTGAACGGTGGGGCAGTAGCCATCTATGGGCGACTTTTTATCACGCTCAACTTCTACATCATTGGCGTTATGGTCTACAAGAGCATCATCACCGTCTGGGCACTGCGGCGGGTATTGGAGCACCACAAGATTGTGGTCCGCCCGTTACATCCTGATAGGTGTGGCGGTCTGCGGCCGATTGGGCGGCTGTCGTTGGCTGTCAATTACTTCGTCGGCTTGGTGATGTTATACTTCGCGCTTGCGTTCCTGTTCGATCCGCTGGCCCGCCTGAACCCGCTGTATGTGGGGCTCTACGCGGGTTTCTACGTTGGCTGTCCGTTGTTGCTGTTTGCCTCTCTGTCGAAGGCGCACAGGAAGATGGCCGAAGAGAAACAGCGGGTGCTTGGCAGATTGAGTAAGGCTTTCGACCATTACTATGCTCAACTGGTAACTGGTCCGCCTGATGAGGCGCTTGACTTGGCATGTGCTGAGAGCGTTTCGAGAACGTACGACCTCTACGAGGTCGCTGCTAGGATGCCCGTTTGGCCCTTTGACGTACGGAGCCTTGTCCGGATCTTGGGGACGTATGTCTTGCCCGCCATAGTCTTCGCGGTCGACCAGCTGAGCAGCCCTGACAGCGTGGTCCGGGATCTATACGGAGCTGCCAGGACGTTCCTAGAGCCGTAGAACGCAGCAACGGTCTCGCTTCTGGCTGGCGGTAGTTGTTCCTGTTCCTTCGCTTCATTCGTCGCACTTGGTCGGCAGAGACAGTGTGTGGTTTTCGGTGCGGGGCGTGGGCGGGGGTGCATCATCCGTCGGACTAACGGCTCCTCCTGGGTGTCCTGTTGTTCGCGAAGGAGCCCAGTTGTTCACTCCTTGTGTGCCATTGGGGACGGTACCCATGTTTCCGCTTGCATGGGTGGTACGTGGCGAGTTCCGCGGACGCGCGACGTCATTCGCACGGTTTCATTTTCCCTTCCACGTGATTTTGGCTTCGCGGTTTGCCAGATTCACTCGAACCGAGGCGTGCTCGAAGGATCGCGTATAGACCCAGCCGTCGCGCTCGGCGTCGGCGGATGGCGGCCCCAGCGGCTTGTGAAACTCCGGGTAATCGATCAGGTTCCCGTGCCGATTGGTATAGCCCCAGGAATAGCAGAAGTAACTGTGGCGCCGGGCGGCCACCAGGTAACAGGCCAGCGAAAAGGTGATCTTCTTCCTGGCCTCGGCCGCCAGTTGCTCTTGCGGCAATCGCATCTTTGCGGTGTTGGTCCAGTTGAACGTCGGATCGGGCCAGCCCTTGACGGCCACGATCTTTCCCTCCTCGCCCGCCTTGATGATGGCGGCGATGTCGCGGGCGACGGCCTCTTTGCTTTGGCTCGAAAAAGCCGTGAAGTGCTCCACCATCGCGCCGTCGGCATGGGCCAGGTAGTCGAAGCCGGCGGTCTCATTCGCGTTGCTTCGCAGACCGTTGTAGAGCACGATGGCGCCGTCCCCCATCTCCCGCCGGGCAAGGCGCATCATGTCGTTGACGGCCCCGGTCAACTGCGGCTCCTTGCCTGCGCCCCAGCCTTTCTTCATCCACAGCGGGCGCTTGGCCTGATCGACGGCGTCCATGAAAATGCCGTCGCACCCGTACTGCTTCACCGCCTTGCCGGCGACCGTGGCCCACCAGGCGCGAAACCCGGAATCCAGAAGGTTATACTGTTCCAGATTACGCACCTTGTAAATGGGCTGGCCTTCCTTGTCGCGGAAGAGCCACTCGGGGTGTTTCGCGACCTCTTCGCAGGCGTCGTAAAGGTGATAGTTGAGGAACGTGTTCCAGTAGAAGAGGACCTTCATCCTGGGGTTGAGCGCCTTGAGGCGGGCGGCGTCGTGTGCCGTGCCCTTTTCGGTCGAGCCCAGCGCCCTCGTGCCGTGCGCCTTCTCCAGGCAGACGAAATCACAGGTCCGCGCCACAAAGGCCAACTCCTGCTCGGTCAGCGGCCCGGCGCTCTTGCCGAAGTGAATGTAGACGGGAACCGTGTCCCACGAGAACGCGGGCCAATGCGCCGGATCCGCCGTCGCGGATTCCGTCACGTCCGGCTTCTGTCCTGCCGCCGGCGCAACCAGGCCGATCAGCACGGCCAACCCGACGATTGCTGCTACGCTACTTGCTGCGCGGCGGGTCTCCGTACCCGCCGCGCACCGGCAAAAACGGCCATTCCCGCACGGTGGGTACGGAGACCCACCGCGCGAAATGCCTTTGTAGCGTTGTAGCACGATGAGCATGCGCGTCGTCATGGTCAGACCCTTGCGTTCCGGTGGCCCGCTGCGCTGCGCCTCGTGCGTCACAGGGTATACGGTGCACGCCGGGGCCGGTCGACCCAGCGCGACGCCTCGGGGTCGCCCACGAAATCCTGTTTCTTCGGGTCCCATTTGAGCGACCGTTTGAGCCAGTAACAGATGTTGCCGAGGTGGCACACCGTGGCGCTCGACGCCCCGATCGGGACGTCGCAGATGGGCCGCTGGCGCGAGCGGATGCACGTGATCCAGTCCGCGTGGTGGCCGCGGCTCCTGTACAGGTGGACCTCGTTCGGGCCCGCCTCGGCCGTGCGGAGCGACTCCGGCTCGGTGTTGAGGCGGCCGCGGTTCACCTCGACCCATCCCTTCTCGCCGGTGAAGAGGACGCCGTTCACCTTGCGGCCGTCGTCGGTCTGCCCTCCGTGGTACATGGGCGTGCCGTCGTCATAGATGTACGTGAGCATCTTCGGGTGCTTGGTGCCGGGCGGGTGGATTTCGACGGGCGTGGTGCCGTCCTTGCCGAGGCCCCACTGAGCGATGTCGAAGTGGTGGGCGCCCCAGTCGGTCATCCCGCCGCCGGAGTACTCGCGGTACGACCGCCAGTTGGGGAACGACTTGTTGTGCGGCGGCCGAAGCACCGCGTTGAACGGGCGCTTGGGGGCGGGGCCGAGCCAGCGGTCCCAATCGAGGCCCTCGGGCGTGGGCTCCGCGGGCAAGTCGCACGGCCGGCTCGGGCCGCCCACGTTCACGTGCACGCTCTTGATGCGTCCGATGCGGCCGTTGCGGACGAGTTCGCACGCCTGGCGGAACTCGCGGCTCGAACGCTGCTGGCTGCCCGTCTGGAAGACCGACCCGTACCGCCGGACCGCCTCGACCATCAGGTTGGCCTCGCGGATGGTCAGCGTGAGCGGCTTCTCGCAGTACATGTCCTTGCCCTGGCGTGCGGCCTCGAGCACGGGCAGGGCGTGCCAGTGGTCGGGCGTGGCGATGAGGACCGCGTTCAGGTCGGCGCGGGCGAGCAACTCGCGGTAATCCACGTAGCCCTTGCAGGCCTTGTCCTTGTAGGACTCGTTGACGTGATCGACGGCCATGTCGCGGAACTGCTTGTACACCTCGGCCACGCCCACGATGCGGACGTCGTTGTTGCGGACGAGGTTGCGCAGGTGGTACTCGCCCTGCTTGCCGATGCCGATGAACCCCAGCGCGATGCGGTTGCTGGGCGCCGTGCCGCGCGCTCCCAGAACGCGGGAGGATACGACCAGCGGGGACGCCGCGGCCAGGGCCGAGGCCTGCAGGAAACGTCGGCGGGACCATGTCATACGTCTATCCTTTCATCCGGGAGTTCCCAGATAGACCTTGGCCCACGACCGCCATGGGCCCTTTCCGACGAGTCTATCGCCATCCGCGAGACCGGCAAGCAGTTTCTCGGCCCGGCGCAGCGGGTATGAATTCCAGGGACGCAATACTTTTTTTCGAGCGGCCCGCCCGCAGCAAGCATGCCATGCCCATACCCTAACACGAAAGGCCGCGCACGTCAAGGTCAATGACGCATCGGGATTCCAGGAGGGGGACGCGCCTTCGCGAAGTCATGCCTCTGGCCGGTGGCATGGTCACCCCGCAGGGTCACCATGTTCCGATCCCCGCCCCGGCGCTGCAACCGGCCAGGTTGCCGCACGCCGCCGGTTGGTCACCGTGCGTCCAGCAGGGCGAGGACGACGTAGCGGACGTCGATGACGGAACGGCCGGGGATATCGACGGCCCGGAGCGTGAGGTCGCCCCGGCCGGCCTCCAGACGCATCGTGCCCAGCCGCAGGGGCTTGAAGTCCTTCACATACGATTCGCCCCTCGGCGTCCGGTCCTGGGCCTGGCCCACGAGCGGCGGGTCGTGCGCCTCGGTCACCTTGGCGCGAAGACGGCCCTGGCCGAAGCACAACTCGACCGTGGAGCCGAGGTCCTCCTTCGCGCACGTGTAGTAGACGACCGCCTCGTATCGGCCGGCGGTGGCCACCTCGATGTCCCACGTCATGCGGTCGTCGGGGCTGGTCCAGTGGGTGAAGAACGAGCAGTTGGGCGGCCGGGCGCTGCGCCGGATACCGCCGTGCGGCACGCCGTCGCGGGCCGGCAGGTGCGTGACCGGAAACTCACGGTACCCGACGGGGAACGGGCGATTCTCCTTCCCCAATCCGGGCAGCAGTTCCGCTCGCCAGTCCTTTACCGCCTGAGACAACCGGCCGGTAACGTCCGGGTGTTCTTTGGCCACGTCGCGGTCCTGGCCGGGGTCGGCCGCCATGTCGTAGAGTTTCCCTTTGGCGTCGAGGCGGTACCGCTGGGTGCGCACGCTCACGCGGCCACTCCAATGCGAGAAGATCATCCGATCGGGCCAGTCGCGTGCGGTTCCCAGGAGCAGCGGTTTGACGCTGACGCCGTCGAGCGGTT
This sequence comes from Phycisphaerae bacterium, assembly GCA_035529015.1. GTDB lineage: Bacteria > Planctomycetota > Phycisphaerae > FEN-1346 > FEN-1346 > JAUVZF01. The sequence goes on from DATKXP010000542.1 coordinate 5,493, forward strand.
TGTCGCCGACGACCTCGATGCCGGCCATATCGGCCAGCGTGGGCAGCAGGTCGATCGCGCCGGCGATCTGCGGGATCTTCGTCCCCGGCTTGACGTGCTTCGGCCAACGCACAAAGCACGGCGACCGAACGCCGCCCTCGTCGGTCGACCCCTTTCTGCCTCTCATCCCGGCGTTCCAGCGCCAACCGTTCGGGCCGTTGTCGCTGAAATAGATCACGATCGTGTCGTCGGCCAGGTGAAGCGCTTCGAGGCTCTTGAGGATGCGGCCGACGTTGGCGTCGATGTTCTCGCACATCGCCAGGGCGGCCCGGGTGTGCGGCAGGTTCTCTTTGGCGGGGTCCCGGTGCCGCATGCCGAGTTCGGCACCGTCGAACTTCTTGTAGAAGCGGTCGGGCACCTGCATCGGACTGTGCGGCGTGTTGTAGGGCAGGTAGCAGAAGAACGGGCGGTCGCGATTGGCTTCGATGAACCTCAGGGCGTGGTCCGTCAGGTCGTCGATGATGAACCCCTTGCCGCGCACCAGTTGGCCGTTGTGTTCCAGTTCCGGGCTGAAGTAATGGCCCCAGTGGCCCGAGCAGAAGCCGTAGAACTCGTCGAAGCCCCGGGCGTTGGGGTGATACGGCCACTGCATCCCGTTATGCCATTTGCCGAAGGCGGCGGTGGCGTAGCCGGCGGCCTTGAACGTCTGGCCGATCGTCTTTTCGTCCAGGTCGAGGCGTTCGCCGCCCGTCGAGGTGCTGTACACCCCGCCGCGCGGGTGATAGCGGCCGGTCAGCAGTTCCGCCCGCGTCGGCGAGCACACCGGGCACACGAAGAACCGGTCGAACGTCGCCCCATCGCGGCCGAGCGAGTCGATGGTCGGCGTGTGCAGGTTCGTGTTGCCGTGGACGCTCAGGTCGCCGAAGCCCTGGTCGTCGCTCAGCACGAGGACCACGTTGGGCCGCCTGGCCCCGGACCCGGCCGACGCCCGCAAACGCCTCGCACCCAGCGCCATCGCGCCGAACGCCGCATACTTGAGGAAGTCGCGTCTGCGCATGCTCGTCATCTCCCTTTCTCCTTCGTGGCGGGTGGCATGGCCATCCCCCTCGTGCTTCGCAGAGTAGCAAAGGGCGACCATGTTCCGACCTTCCTCCCCGCGCTACGTCTCCAGCGGCGGCGTCTGATCGGCCCGCGGGGCAGCACAGGCCTAGGCTATCGCTTCAGGCCCTTGCGTTCAAGACCCCAACACGGTCGCCCGGAAGATGCCGGACTGCTCGGCCGCCGCCACCAACGGTGCCTTGCACCAAGGCATGCGTCGGCTCCCCCCCGGACCGGCGGCACACCCTGACGGCGGACAACGGCCGGGAGTTCGCACACCATGAGGATCTCAGCCGGCTGCCCTGGCTGGGCGCCGTGGCGACCGCTGGGCCTGGAGGTGTACTTCACCCATCCGTACTGCTCGTGGGAACGCGGGACGAACGAGAACACCAATGGCCTGCTGCGTCAGTACCTGCCCAAGGCGATGGACTTCGAGGGCTTGACAGACCGGCAGTTGGCATCGTCTGTTCGTCAGATGAACCAGCGTCCTCGCAAGTGCCTCACCTACCGGACTCCGGCCGAGGTCTTCTGGCGCCGACCCGTTGCACTTACGATGTGAATTCGCCTTTCGGGACCAGCAGTGAAACCGAACTTTGGCGCAAGGAAACGCCCCGCGATCATCTGCGGGGCGCTGGTTCATCGGCTGAAAGATCGGGACATCAAGCCGTACGGCGACGGCGAATCATCGCCAGGCTGCCCAGGGCCAGCAGCGAAAGTGTTGCAGGTTCAGGGACGACGATGTTGTTGTTGTCGAGCGTCACGGCAGCATTGAGAGCGATGACCCGTCCGTCAACGCCGGCACCGGTATTAAGGGTATCGCTCTGGTCGGCGATGATGGTTCCGCCGAACGTCGTGCCGGTTCCGAGCGTGGCCGAACTGCCGACCTGCCAGAAGACGTCGTTGAACGGGTCGGCACCGTTGATGAAACTGATTGATGAGTTCGAGGCGGTGGTCAGCGTGCTCCCGATTTGGAAGACATAGTCTCCCACGCCGTCGAGGGTGAGAATTCCCGTCAGTTGGGCCGATGTGCCGAACTTGTAAACACCCGGTGTCAGCGTGAGCCCGCCGAGATTTTGGCCCGTCAGATCCTGCGTGAACGCGAGGGCTGCGAGAGCGTTGTAGGCCGTCAACGCATCGGCCTGAGCCTGCTGCGCGACGGCGTCTCCCTGGTGCGACGCTCCGGTGAAAGTTCCCGGCCCGTCATTTTCGTTCGTGCCAAAGAAGCCCGTGATGCCTGTCCCGGCATATACGCCGAGGTCGCCGTCGAGGGCGGTCGGACCAGTGTTAGTCACAGTTGAGCCGCCGAGAACAGCGAAATCCTCAGCCGAGCCCAAATCGACAATTGCAGCTCTGGTTTCAGCGCCGATGCCGGCGCAGGCCAAGACGCACGCGAGTACCAAGATATGCCGTTGCATGATCCGTCTCCTTCTTTGGCAATCTTTGCACACACGCCCCCTACACCCAAAGTTAGTATAATCCGTTTCGGCCAGAAGTCAACTCGAAATCCGTGCCTCGCGTCGCCAACCCGCCTGTGATGCGGCTTGTACTCGCAGACAAAAGTTGCCCATCTGCCCCTTCTTTCCCAAATTCCGGACACGGCTAACCTGCGTCGCCAGTTAACCGCCCGGTTGCGGTGAGTCAGGTCGTTTTAGAGCCAGACTGAAAACCGCGAACAATTCGCGGCTTGGACGTTAACGGAGAACCCCGACGACGCACACCTCGGGGCTTTCGCCGTAAGTGCGGTCCGTCAAAGGCTTACGGCGCCTTCGCCGCTCCCCACCCGCGCTCTTGGCCTGCCCGCCGAAGCCGAAGAGCGAAGGCGGGTTCGGAGTTGTCGCGTTCGGCCTTCGACCCCAACCTACCGGGTTGCACTCGTTGCCCGAACGAAACGGTCTCAAACTCTCGCGATCTCTCGTTAACATGCCGAGTTAGTTAGGCGATTCCGGGGACGCAAGCGCGGATTCCGGGGACGCCATACCGTTTTTCGAGCGGTCCGCCCACAGCAAGCATGCCATGCCGATACCCTAACACGAAAGGCCCCGCGCGTCAAGGCCAATGACGCATCGGGATTCCAGGACAGGGACCCGCCTTCGCCAAGGCTTCCGTCCGCCCCGAGGCCGCCGGACACGCCGGCGGGCAGGCGGCACACGGCGAGATTCTTCGTCCCGGCGTGCCGGGACTCAGAATGACAGCCCGGCACGATGATGGCCGGAGCCCGCCTCGGCGGGCTTGACCCCGAAGGGGTGTGGGCCGGGGGTTGTACCCCCGGTGGCAGGAACGCGACCGCTCGCCTCTTTCGTTCCCCTCTCCCCGGAATCCCCACCTTGAGGGGAACCTCGCCACTCCCGGAACACTCTGACGGAACACCAGCCGCCGTCAGGGCAACTCGCGGATGCGCAGGTTTTTGAACTCCACCGGCGAGCCCTCCGATTCCAGGCAGAGGAATCCCTCGCACGGCTGGCAGGCGGTTCCGCCCGAGACTTCCTCCCCGTTGACCCACAACCGCACCTCGCCGTTGATGCAGCGGATGTAGTAGTGGTTCCACTGGCCCGCGCCCTTGCTCAGGTCCTTCGACGGGAAACTCCGGCTGCCGTTGGCCGAGAGCGGGGGGAAGGGCTTCATCTTCACGCCGACGGGGAACACGTCGCCGTTGGTCGTGAACCAATCGGACTTCTTCTTGTGCTGCTTCTCGTAGTTCTCGGCATAGCCGTGGTCGAGCACCTGGCACTCGATGCCCTTGGGGAGCCGCCCCTTGCCCTTCTTCAGGTTCTGGAGCGACTCGGCGGTCGCCCAGACGAACACGCCCGAGTTGCCCGCCGACCGCAGGTGGCGCCACTGAACGACGACCTCGAAGTTCTTGTACGACGTCTTGGACTGGATCACGCCGACGGGCTTGCCCGTGCAGTGGATCACGCCGTCCTTCCACGCCCAGGTGTCCGCGTCGCAGTTGACGTGGGCGAAGTCGTCCTCGACCATCGCCTTCCAGCCGTCCTCGGTGCCGTCAATGAAGGCCTTGGGCAGCGAGGGCTCGTCCTCCGGTGCGGCGCCCGCCAGGGAAGACAGCCAGCCCACCGAAACACAGGACGTTGCGGCCAGGAACGCGCGTCGGGTCGGTCTCATCGGCTGATCCTTTTCTGCTCGGTATTCGGAACGATGGAACGGCGGACGCGCGCCGGCGCGGCCGCTCACTTGGACTGCTTCTCGTCGGCCAGTTCCTTGATGCGGACATTGCGATACCAGATGGGCTTGGCCTCATCCTGAAACCCGATGGTGCCGGTCGGCGGGCGGTCCTTCAGCCCGGACTTGCTCAAGTCCAGGTCGATGATCTGCTCGCCGTTCAACACAACCTTTACCTTGCTGCCTTTGCACGTGATGGTATAGCGGTTCCACTCGCCGGCGGGCTTGACCATGTTCTTCGACGGAGCCGCCGTGCCGATGACGCCGCCGCAATCGTGCGCGCCGACGTTTTTCTTGCCGTGCGTGTCCAGGATCTGCACCTCAAAGCCGGTGTTGACCTGGCTCTTCGGGTCGGCCACTCGCAGGAACACGCCCGAGTTGCCCCCCGGGCCGAACTTGAACTCGAGGTCGAGGATGAAGTCACGGTACTTGCGCTCGGTGGTGAGGTAGGCGTCGTAGCGTTGCCAGCCTTTCTCGCCCGGCCGGGGCTTCAGCGTCACCGTGCCGTCCTTCTCGACGACCCAGTTGCCGGTGGTCTGCCACCCGGTGAGGTCCTTGCCGTTGAACAGCGGGACGAAGCCCTTGGCGTCGGCCTCTTCCTTCTTCTCGGCGGCCCTGCACGTCCAAGCCGACACCGACACCATGAGAGCCACAGTAACAATTGTGATCAGGCGAATGCGAGTCATGTCATTTCTCCTCCCACAACCGGTCCGAGTCTCCAGGAACCACTATCGCGCCTGCGTTGGCCTCACTCACGTGCCCGCGATGGTGGTACCGTTGGTCATCTTGGCATTCTGGGCACGCCATGCTCTTGTTCGACCGGTCCGCCCACAGCAACCATGCCGTGCCCATACCCTAAAACGAAAGGCCCCGCGCGTCAAGGTCAATGACGCATCAGGATTGCAGGACGGTCGCGGATACGCCCATACCGGTGTCACCCTGAGCACCCGCAGAGCGGGGGCGAACGGTCTCGCCGCGAATCCGTTGTAGCCGCCCTGCACGGCAACAACCACCCTGGCACGGCCATGCGTGCCGCGGTCAAGCCACGGCAGGCTTGCCCTGCCAGGGAGGCCGGCGGCCAGATTCTTCGCCCCGGCGTGCCGGGACTCAGAATGACAGCCCGGCACGATGATCGCCGGAGCCCGCCTCGGCGGGCTTGACCCCGAAGGGGTGCAGGCCGGGGGTTGTACCCCCGGTGGCGGGAACGCGACCGCTCCCCGCTCCCCTCCCCCTCTCCGGCCCGCCGCGGCGGGCCGGAGCGGGGGGGGGAAAGGATGGAAGGGCTCCGCCCGCAACGGTCCCCGGCCTCAAAGGCCGGGTCTACACCCCGTTGGGGCAAAGGCCCGCGAGCGGGCCTCAAGACAGCGCCTGGCGCCCTTGCGGCCTGGCGTGTTGAGAAGTGCCCCGTTGGGCTGCGTTCCAGGCTGCCTGCCCCGTTGGGGTTGCCGCTTGCCCGGCGTCCTGTCCGGCGTCCTGTCCGGCGTAGCCTTTGGCGAAGACGGAAGCCTTGGCGGAGACGGAAGCCTTAGCGAAGGCGGGTTGCCGTTGCCGTTAGCCAATTCCGAGCCGTTCTCTGCGTTCTCTCCGTGCCCTCGGCGTCCTCTGCGTTAAGATCTGTCGTCGCTTGTCCGCCATAGCCTTGGCGAAGGCGGGTTGTCGTTCATCCGACGTTCAACATTCAGCGTTCCTTGTTCAGCGTTTGCCGTTCATCTCCCTGACGTTCCGGCACGTCTTTTCCCGTGCCGTCAGGCACGGTTGCACTCTAGCCACGCGGCGCAAGCCCGTGGTGAGCGGAGTGCCCCCGTCGTCCATCCAGCCCCGCAGGCGCGTTTGAATCTCAGTCGCCCCTACGGGGCTCTGCACGCTTCATCGCCTCGCCAACCACGGGCTCGCGCCCGTGGCACCATGGCAGGCGCCCCATACGGGGCGTACGCCCGCCGCCGCGCACCCGCAATCATCGCGACGTGGCACCTCTCAGGCGGCTTCAGCCGCCTTCCCCTGCCAGAAGGCGGGTCCAGGCCAGGGCCTTTGGCCCTGGTAGGACCGGCCGACGCATCTTGTTTTTTTTTCTCGTGCGGCCCGCCGCAGGCGGGCCGCACGAGAACAAAGGACGGAGAGAGGATGCTTGGCGCGCCTCACCAACCCCGGCCCAAAGGGCCGGGGCTACACCGCCGGCGGTTTCACCGCCGGCGGAAAAGGCCGATGAATCGGCCTGACCACGTCACCCATAGGCCGGGGCGCGCCACGGAAACCCGGGGAAACCCGGGGACGCTGCCCAATGGCACTAGGATAAGCCTCGAACGGGCTTCTGAGGCCTGATGCAACCTGCGTGCGCCCCCTCTGGCGCGTTGTCAAGCCCGGTTTCGCGTCGCCTAGGCGACGCCGGAAACCGCCCAGGACCCCTTAACCTAGTGCCATTGGGGACGCTGCCCATATTTGTGGCTTCCACGGGGCGGAGCACCTTCGAGGACGGGGGCGACTTCACATCGCAAGCAACGGGGGGAAAGAGGAGAAGGACATCGCGGCGGGACTCCGGCCGAGGCCTTCTGGCGCCGACCCCTTGCACTTACGATGTAAATTCGCCGAGGCGGAGAGAACACGGCATTGCGTCCCCGCAATTCAGGGGTTGCCCACGGCGCACTACAGGAGTTTTTCCTGGTCGGCCATCCTGGAAGAGATGAACACCTGCGACCGGCGCTTCTACTCGCTCTGGGGGGTTTTCCGTCGCGTGGCCGACTGCTTCCTGCGTCGGCGACAACCCCTCCTGTCGCTGGCGAGCAATCTATCCTGCCGGAACAACGCCCGCGTGACCCAAGAGAACTACGGTCAACTGGACGTTCTACGGGGGGGAAGGCTCCGGGACCCTTCGACTCCGCGGCTCAGGGCAGGCTTCGGGGCGAAGGGACGAAGAGGGGGGCAATGACGAAATCCGAAGCACGACCCGCCGTCGCCCCGCGGGCTATGGCGGACAAGATGGCGGACAGGAGTTCTCGAAGGGGTTGTTAAGCGGCCTAAAAGTCGCTCCATTCCTCTACGGCAAGGACGACCTTGCCCTGATTGAAAAACACAAAAATGTGTCCCATGTGCATTTCGTAGATCCACTGCTCGTCACACGGCGGCAATGATTCCGGGATTCCGTACACGGGTTTCTTGAACCCGGATGTTTTCTTTATCCTGGGGCTTTCGAAATGCTGCTGAACCTGTTGCTGTGACCAGCCGTCGATCAACAGTTGATGACTGGCGTGACCCAGGCCTTTGAACGGCAGTTCCCTACAACGGCGCGCAATCTGGGAATCGTCCAGGGACTGCGGCTTGGTCTGGGGCTGGGGCTGGTCCTGGGGCTGGTCGCACCCGATCAGGCAGAGCGCGAAGAATACTGCGGTCCCTATTCTCATTGCGTCACCTCGCGATGTTTCCCCGGGAATCCGGAAATCCCCCTGGGCGTGCTGACACATTACCGGCGTTACCCGACCCGTCAAGAAAAAGGTCCCCGACACCTTGTTTTCACCGGACCGAATCGTCTTCGGGGATGCCGAGTTTCCGGTAGAGAGCGCGGCGGCCGCGCTTGTCCTTTTCGAGGGTCTTGCGGGCGTAGCGTGCCACGTCCTCGGCCTTGGCGCGGGGCACGACGACGACGACGTCGGCCACGATGACGTCGCCGGGCACCACCAGCGCCCCGCCGCAGGAGACGGGCCGGTTGACGGACTCCAGTTCAATCCGCCCCGGTCGTATGCCGCGAAACCTGGGAAACCTGGGGACGGAAACCTGGGACGGTGCCCAATGGCATTAGGTTAAGGGGTCCTCGGCGGTTTCCGGCCCTGCCTGGCCTACGCGAAACCGGCCTTAAGGACGCGCCAGAGGGGGTGCACGTAGGATGCCTCATGCCTCAGAAGCCCGTTCCAGGCTTATCCTAGTGTCATTGGGGACGGTGCCCATGTTTGTGGCTTGCATGGGCCGTAGCACCTTCGAGGATGGGGCGGGCGAGGCATGCCTGGCCCCTGCGGCCGGCGTTTGCCCCCGCTCAGCCGTTCCTGGCGCCCTTGCGGCTTCCCATGTTGAGAAGAGGCCCGTTGGGCGGCGTGAGGCGTCGGTTGCCGTTGGTTCGGCACTGGCCAATGGGCTTCCGCTGCGGTGTAATACCCGCTTCCCTGCGGGGCGCGGCTAAAAGGGCTGTTACCGTTGGCCGTTTGCCTTAACCCGAATCCCGCCGTTCTTTGCGTTCTTGGCGTTCTTTGCGGTTTCCCCCATGTACCCGCATTTTGTTAGAGTTCTAACAATCGCGGCCGCCCTATCCGAGACGTAAGTCCTTTCCGCACAATCGCTTGCGCAAATCGCCCGATTTCGGCCCATCCTATTCCATTCGATCCATACGTCGAACCCGCTCCTGCGCGGCCCTTCGGCCAAAATCGGCGTTTTCGATAGCGCCAGGGCCGTTTTTGGGCCTCCGGTTTTGTTAGAGTTCTAACAATCTCGGGTGCCTCCAGCCTCCGGTCTCCGGCCTCCAGCCTCGTCTCTCCCCGCCTTTTGTATACTTTAGAGCATATTGACCCCGCTCAACTTAGGTTAAAAAAGGGGTAAAAAGGACGAAGAACGGACCAAGTTTGAGCAAAAAGCGATCAGAAACCGATCAAAACGGAGCGCTTTTTGCCTTGCCTATCTTAACATTTGAGGCCCAAATCGCCGTTTCCAGGCCAGAAACGAGGTTCGACCCTCCGAAAAGCGCCATTTGGGGGGGTCTCAAGAAAGGCCGTTTTCGTAAAGTATATAACGGCAGCCGCGAGCAAAAGCGTGGTAGCCGCCGGTCCTCTCACGTTGCCGCACGGCGTTTCGGACGCGTCGGTACGCTGAACACGATGCCCGACGCCAGCAGGCCCGCCCCCACGATCATGGCGCCGAGTTGGTACCGCGGGTCGGGGAACCTCGCCAACTCCGCCACGATGGGCGGGACGGTCGATTCGGCGGGCTCCGGCGCGTCGGTGCGGCGGGTCAGGCGTGAGGGCGGCAGGGGCAGACGCATCTCGCCCGGCCGCACGATGTTCAGATCGTGACGGGCCACCCGTTCGACGTACGCGGGGTCGTTTTCGAGGGCGTTTGCGGCGGCGGCCAGTTGGTCCCGCGTCTGCTGAAGGGCCGCAACCTCGGCGTCCATGCGGATGCACTGGCCTTCGACCGCCAGGCGGCGTTCGGCCTCCGGCGCAAGCAGCGCCAGCGCCATCAGCGCGACGCCCGCCACGCACGTGGGCCAGCAGAGAAACGGGCTGCTCAACCGCCGGCTCCAGACGTCGAGTTGGCTCACGGTGTCCCCCACGGGAAGTCGGCCTTACGGCGCGGTCTTGCCGGGTGCGTCTTCACGGCGCCGGCAGAATCCCCTCGCTCCGATACGGCCCATCCGTCTTATCGGACGTTCCAGCCGCGTTCCTTCAAGCGAAAAACGGGCACTGCCATGCTCCCTCCAATCCGCCGACACCCGTATGTGGGGGCGCGGTTAAATGGGTACCCGACGGCACCAGCACGCAGTGGAGCGCAACATGCCCCATGTCCCCTTGCCGAAAGCCGTGTCGGCCGTCCTGGCGGCAGCGATTTTCGTGGCAGCGTATTCGACGGCCGAAGCCGCGCCGCCGAGGCCGATCCTGCGGACGCTCTGCCCCGGCCATCCGCGCATCCTCCTCGCGCCCGAATCGCTCGCGGCGCTGCGCGCGGCCGTCAAGGCCGACCCGGCCCGCAAAGCGATGCTCGACCGTCTGCGCGGCCAGGCCGATTCGCTCCTGGGCGCCAGGACGGTCGAGTTCAAGATCGTGGGCCCGCGGCTGCTGACGCAGAGCCGCCGGTGTCTGGAGCGCGTCGAAACGCTCGGCCTGGCGTATCTGCTGACGGGCGACGCGAAGTACGCCGCGCGGGCCATGAAGGAACTGGAAGCCGCCGCCGCCTTCCGCGACTGGAACCCGTCGCACTTCCTCGATACGGCCGAGATGTCGTGCGCCTTCGGCATCGGCTACGACTGGCTGTACGGGTGGATGAACGAGGCGCAGCGGAAGACCGTCCGCACGGCGCTCGTGGAGAAGGGCCTGGCGCGCGGCCTCGACGCCTATCGCGGCAAGGCCCGATGGGGTTGGTGGACGCGGGCCCATCATAACTGGAGCCAGGTCTGCAACGGCGGCCTGGCCGTCGGGGCGCTGGCGGTGGCCGATGAGGCGCCGGCCGTCTCGGCGGAGATCCTGACGTCGGGCCTGAAGGCCGTCGCCGGCGCCATGGCCAACTTCGGCCCCGACGGCAGTTGG
>DATKXP010000543.1:0-19200 GCA_035529015.1 Phycisphaerae bacterium
CTCCAGCAGCCGCACCGCCTTGCGATGGACCCCCAGGCGGTCCAGCACGACGATAAGCCGCCGCGGCAGGTGACGGTGGAGATGGAACAGGAACGCCACCACGTCCTCGGCCCGGACGTTCTCGGACTGGAGGCGAAAGTACAGGCCGAAACGCCGCCGCCGCGGGGCCACGGTGACGGCCGAGATGGCCGAGAGCCGGTCGTGCCGGTCCCAACTGTACTGGACGGGTGTTTGCCCTCGCGGGGCCCAGGTCCGCCGCCGCACGGGTTGGAGCATGAAGCCGCTCTCATCCAGGAAAACGAGGCTGGCGCGGAGGCGACGGGCGTTTTTTTATATCCGGCCACCGCTCGTCGCGCCACTGCCGGATGGCTGCCTCGTCCCGCTCGCGGGCCCGCCGCTCGGGCTTCTGGCACGTCCAGCCCAGGCCCCGCAGGATCCGCCAGACGTGGTCTGGGTGATAGCGGACGCCGAAGTGCTTCGCGATCACCTCGGCCACGCGGGGGCACGTCCACAGGTCGGTGGCGTAGCCGGCCTTGCGGGCCCCCTTCAGCAGAATCCGCCTCAGCCGCTCCTTCTGGCGAAGCGAAAGCCACGGCCGGCGGCCGGGATGGGGCTTGGCCTTCAGGGCGTCGGGGCCGCCGGCCTCCAGGGCATCGCTCCACCGCTTCACGCTCGACGGCGAGGCCCCCACGGCGCGGGCCACGGCCCGCAGGCCGAGACCTTGCCCCAGGAGCCGCTTGGCCACCCGCCGCCGGGCCTCCAGTTCCACTGCGCTTCCTTTGGGTCTCATACCCAAGGGATCGGCTCATCGCCCGCCGTTCCTTTAGCAATACAGGGGTCAATAACACAGACTTGTAAGGAGCTGCCGCCACTGCTCCCGACTCCCCTCAATACGCCGGATGCCGTGAGGCGGCTCCGGTCCTGCTACTCGCTCCCGTCCGACATAGAGCTCCACATAGAAGTGACACCCTTGCATGGCCCGCCGGGATGCATTCAGAGAGTGGCCCGCAATTCCTACGTGGTCCGAATTGATACCAGGTTCGCCGTTGACAAGGGCGCGCAACACGCCATACTGGCTCACGAAATCGCGCATGTATGGGTGGATAGAAATCTTTGCGGCGACCCCAGCGAGAGAAACGTCGATGTGGCAGCAATGCTTTGTGGATGTGGATGTCTCATACTCGCAGGAATGCGGCAAGTGGCCAGGTTCGATGGCGCCGCAACCACCATCTCCAACAGCCGCTTGGGCTATCTGACGATTGTCGAGTTCGCATATGCCTTGGCTGTATATCAGCGTCTCACAAACGTGGACGAGAAGGTGATACTCTCGGCGCTGCCTGCCGTGTCCAAACGGGCTTATAGAATGGCCAGGAGGAGATTAAGGAACCACCCTCGCTGCATCATGATGTCCAGGAACGCGATAGTCGCTGAATGTAGCGTGTGCCTACAGAAATTCCGAATACCCCGACTGAATGGGAAGGCCATTCAAGCCGAGTGTCCTATATGTAAGGGACAATTCAGGTCGAACCCCTCTCTCCTATCTTCAAGGCACTTCTCGTGGGCGTTCCTCCGCTTCGTTCCAAGAGCACCCGGCTGAAAGCATTTGCTCCCACCGGCACTCATTAGGGTGGCGTCGACGCCCGCGTTCACAGGATGCGGAAAAATGTTTGTGAAAAACCGGACATAGGTGGCTGTCCGTAATCTTGCTGGACCGCGTGGAACCGAATGTTCGGCGGCGCCCTGTTCAAGGGGTTCGAGGAATTGGACGAAGCCGGCGAGAGCGCCACGTAGTTCGAGCCCCGGCCGGGAGAGCCCGTCCTGAGCGAAGCCGAAGGATCGGGGTCAGCCCGTCGCGTCGCCGGAGTCTGGCTCGGGCGCAGCATCCTCCTCGCCCCCGGCGATGGCGCGGAAGATGGTGTCGTTCATCCGGCGCATCAGTTCCGCGTAGTCGGCCTGGGCCAGGGTGAAGGCTTTGATGGCTTCGTTGGCCGCCACCGCGTTGTGGAGGCGCCCGAGTTCCTGCTTCTCGGCGACCTCGACCGGCTGGGTGGCGGCTTCCTTGCGGGCGATCTCGGCAGCGGCCTTGTTGTAGGACTCCAGCGCGTCGGTGGCGGTCTTGTCGGCCCGGATGGCCGCATCGGTCTCCCGCAACCTCACGTACCGCGGGTGCGTTCGGATCAGGTCGCCCAACCGCTTCGCCTGTTCGGTGATCGCGTCGAAGCCTTCGTTCTCGGCCATGGCGCCGGTCTCCACCTACGGGTGCCCTTCCAGCCTACAGCCGGGGCCGCCGAAAGGCAAGGCGCTGCCGCCGATTGATATGGCCGCCGGCGCGGCGTATACTGGCGGCCGCAATACTTCAACTAGAAGGGCTCGCATGACGACACGCGAGAAGATCCTCCAGCACCTGAAGTCGCACCACTACCGGCCGACGAAACTCAGGCGGCTGGCCCGTTTCTTCGACGTGGCCGAAGAGGACTACGCCGAGTTCCGGGCGCTCGTGAAGCGGATGCTCCGCGAGGGCGACCTCGCCGCACCCGCCGGCAAACTGCGACTGCCGCCCGACGAGCGCCACCCCCGCGCCGTCGCACGGACCGTCGAGGGACGCTTCAGCCTCTCGGCGCGCGGCTTCGGATTCGTCGAACCCGACCCCAAAGACGGGCCCACCGCGGGCGAGGACCTCTTCATCCCGCCCGACGAAACCCTCGGCGCCGTCACCGGCGACACCGTCCTGGCGGAGGTCGCCGGCAAAGGCTCGCGCGGCTACTACGGCCGCGTCGTCGAGATCCGCGAGCGGGGCCAGACACGGTTCGTCGGCACGTACTACGTGGCCGAGACGGGGCCGATCGTGCGGCCGGACGGCGGGGTGCTGCTCCAGGACTTCGCCATGCCCGACGCGTCCAGCGCGGGCGCCAAGCCCAAGGACAAGGTCGTCTTCGAGGTCCTCAAGTACGCCCTTCGCGGCGAGCCGGGCGAGGCCGTTATCGTCGAGGTCCTGGGCAAGCGCGGCGACCCGGGCGTCGATACGCTGGCGGTCATTCGCCAGTTCGGCCTCTCGGACGAGTTTCCCGACGCGGCGCTCGACAACGCCCGCCGCGCGGCCGACCGCCTGAACGATGCCGCCACCGAGGGCCGGCGAGACCTGACCGCCGAGACCATCATCACCATCGACCCCGAGGACGCCCGCGACTTCGACGATGCCATCAGCCTCACGGAACACGACGACGGCAGCGCGACGCTCGGCGTCCACATCGCCGACGTGGCCCACTTCGTGGAGCGGGGGTCGCCGCTCGATGAGGAGGCCCGCGAGCGCGGCACGAGCGTGTACCTGCCGACGACGGTCCTGCCGATGCTGCCGGAGGTCCTCTCGAACGGCGTGTGCAGCCTCCAGGAAGGCCGCACGCGCCTGACGAAAAGCGTTCTCATCACCTTCGCGTCCGACGGCGAACCGGGGCGCGTCGAACTGGCCAACTCGTTTATCAAGAGCCGCAAGCGCCTGACGTACAAGCAGGCGAGCGCCGCCCTGGCGGGCCAGACCGGCGGCCTGGAGCCGCAGATCGTCGGGCTGCTTCAGGCGATGGATCGGCTCGCGCGGCGGCTGCTTGAGCGCAGGCGACGGCTCGGGTACCTCGAACTCGACCTGCCGGAGGTGGACCTCGAATTCAACGATGATGGCCGGGTCATTGCCGCCCACCCGGAGGACACCAGTTTCAGCCACCGCATCATCGAGATGTTCATGGTCGAGGCGAACGAGGCCGTGGCGCGCGAACTGGACGTCGCCGGGCCCGCGTACATCCGCCGCATCCATCCGGATCCCGACGACGAGGCCGCCGAGGAACTCAAGGCCTACGCCAAGAGCGTCGGCTACCGGCTCAAGAATCCCCGCAGCCGACACGAACTCCAGCGGCTGCTGAACGCCGTCCGCGGAAAGCCCGAAGCCTACGGCGTCCACCTGGCGGTGCTGCGGAGCCTGCAGAAGGCCGAGTACAGCATCGAGAAGGAGGGGCACTTCGCCCTGGGCTCCGAGGCCTACTGCCATTTCACCTCGCCCATCCGGCGGTACCCCGACCTGACGGTCCACCGCCTGTTCGACGAGGTGGTGCGCACCTCCGCCAAGCGGCCCCGTGGCGGTCGCGGCAAGAAGGCGCCGGCACGCCGGAGCAAACCCGACGGGGCCGCCCTCGCCCAGGTCGCGGCCCACTGCTCGCAGACCGAGCGACGGGCCGAGGCCGCCGAGCGCGAACTGACGAAGATCAAACTCCTCGAATTCCTTCAGAGCCGCATCGGCGACACGTTCACGGGCATCGTGACGGGCGTGCAGGCCTTCGGCGCGTTCGTCGAGAACCCGGAACTGCTGATCGACGGCCTCGTGCACATCTCCAGCCTCTCGGACGACCGGTACCGGTTCGACCGCCGCCGGCTGGCGCTGGTGGGCGGCCAGACGGGGCGCGAACTTCGCATCGGATCGACGCTCGAGGTTCGCATCGCGGGCGTGGACATCGCCCGGCGCCAGTTGGACCTGGAACCCGTCGAGGCGGAACGGCGCCGCCGCCCGTCCGCTGACGCCGAGAAGAAAGCCGAACGCAAAGCCCCTCGCCAGACCGAGCGCAAGACCCACCGCGCCAAACGGGCCCGCCCCGGACGGGCCGCAAGTCGGAAGAAGCGCCGACCGTAACCGGGCCATCTACCCCTGGAGTCCAAGGTGACCCGCTCCGTAGCGCGGCCGCTGGGCGTGCTGAGGGGTCCCGTCATAGACCCAAAAAGCCCCCATTTTTGCGCAGCGTACCGGATGCATCTTGGACCCTGTACCAGCGTTTCCCCGCCGGCCGTGCCTGGTACCCATTCCGCCTAACGACTTGTTTCATAAGGGCTTACGGTCTGTCTTCCGGCCGAAACTTGGCGGCACCGGCACAGTCCAGGCCTTCCGCTTGACTTCGCCCCGAGAAGCGCCAGTCTGTTAATATAGGCAATGTGGGGGACAGGGGTTGTACGATGAAGCCCTCCAAATCTCATCTGCCGTTGTTCGACGTGCTCGAGCCTCGCCTCTTGCTGAGCGGTTGTCCTGTAGTCCCCGCCCTTGCAAAGGTAACCGCAGGCCGGCAGCCCGCCGACGTTGTCGCGGCTGGGCCGAGCGTCTTGAAGGAAGGCCGGCACGACGTTTTCGGGGACACCCTTGCCGAGGCCGTGGCGCGCGAGTTTGGCAGACGCAACCGCGTGGACCTGCGAGGCCGAATCGACCCCGCCGGCGATGCCGACGTGTTCTCGGTCGTCGCTCCCGCCTCCGGGACGGTCCACGTGGAGTTCCAAATGAAAGGACGACCCCGCCTGGGAGCGATCTCCGCCTACGACGCGGCGGGGAACCTGCTGGCATACGGCGAAGAAGGGCCCCGCAGCAAGGCAGTCATTGACTTCGACGTCCGCGCCGGCCGGCTCTACTACCTCGAGATCACCGGCCTGGACCGCACGAAGGGGTCCTACGCGGCCCGCGCCACGTTCACCGAGGCCCCCGAGCCGGTCAACCACGCCCCTGTGGCCGACGACGATGCCTACACCCTCGATGAGGACGGTACGCTCACGGTTTCGCCCGGCGTCCTCGCCAACGACATCGACCCCGACGGCGACGCCATGACGGCCGCCGTGGTGGACAACGTCTCGAACGGGACGCTGACGTTCGACCCCGACGGCTCGTTCACGTATACCCCCAACGCGGACTTCTTCGGCACCGACCGCTTCACCTACCGGGCGAACGACGGAACCGACGACTCGAACGTCGCCACCGTCGAGATCGACGTCAAGCCGGTCAACGATGCCCCGGTGGCGAAGACGGATGCGTTCACGGTTGACGAAGACGGTGTGCTCGCGGAGGCCGAGGGCGTTCTCGCAAACGACGTCGACGTCGAAGGCGATCCGCTGACTGTTGAACTGGTCAGCGATGTGACCAGTGGTGTCCTTTCCCTCAACGCCGACGGCACGTTCACCTACACGCCCGACGCCGACTTTGCCGGCGAGGATCGGTTCATCTACAGGACCAGCGACGGGACCGCCACCTCGAACCTGGCCGCGGTCACGATCACGGTGAAGGGCGTCAACGATGCGCCGGTTGCCGAGGACGACGGCTTCGACATCAGGCAAGGCGAGTTGCTTGAGTCGCTTGGGTCGCTTGAACTCGCGCCCGCGGGGGCCCTCGCCAACGACAGCGACGTAGACGGCGACCCGCTGACGTTTGTCCTCGTTGACGGCCCCGGGCACGGGACGGTCGAGGTCGGCCCGGACGGCCAGGTCACCTACACGCCGGATGCGGGCTTCACCGGTATCGACACGCTGACGTACCGCGCGAGCGACGGGACCGCCGAGTCGAACCTGGCCACCGTCACGATCAACGTCGAATCGAGCAACCACGCCCCCGTGGCGGTCGACGACGTCTACACCGTCGCGGCGGGCGGCGTCCTGACGGTGCCCTCGCCCGGCGTTCTCGCCAACGACACCGACGCCGACGGCGACATGCTCTTCGCCATGTTCATCAGCGACGTGTCGCACGGCACGCTGCTTCGCGACCCCCTGGGCGGGTTCACCTACATTGCCGACGCGGGCTTCACGGGCACCGACACGTTCCAGTACATGGCCGTGGACCAGAACGAGTTCTCGAACGTGGCGACGGTGACCATCAACGTGGTGCCGCTGGAAGAGCAGTTGGCGTGACCGCTGCCGTCCGCGGCGCCGATGCCGGCCGTGGGCTCACTCTTGCGGATCGAACGGCTCTTCCTGGAGTTCGCCGCCGGCCGTCTCGGTGAGTTTCGAGATCTTCTTTTCGGCCTCGCCGAGGGTCTTGCGGCAGGCTTTGAGAAGATCGGCACCCTCGCCGTACAGTTTCAGCGACTCATCGAGTCCCACGTCGCCGGATTCGAGTGTCTCGACTATTCTTTCGAGGCGCGCGAGGCGCTGCTCGAAGGTGGGCTCTTTCGGCGTGGCTGCTTTGCGTCTGGCCATGACGACTCCTCCACGGCGCGCGGCGGGCAAGCCCGCCGGCTAAGTTGCCAATCGTTACCTCTCAGCGCTCGGCGCGTTCGAGTTCGGCCGCCGTGTCGCCTGCGATCCTCGCGGTGCCGAAGGCTTCGCCCGCCGGCAGCGCGACGTGAAGCGCCGGCGTCTCGTCGATCTCGATCCGCACCTTCTCGACCGTAAGTTCCAGCACGTGCCCGCCGCCCGTCCGGTCATGGGTCAGAAAGTGCAGATGGTAGCCGGGCACGTTGATGCCCTCGACATACGGCGGGCACCGGAAGCCCGCCATCACGCCGCGCGTGTCCGCGAACTCGAACGTCGGCTGGTTCTTCGTGACCTCGACCAGCCGCGGGTACGGCCTGGTCTGCTTCGGTACGCTGCGGGTCTTGACGTGGGCGAAGGTGCCCGTGATGCGGATGGCCAGGGGCACGTTCTTGGCGGGGGCCGCACGGTCGATGAGGACCTTCAGGTCGTCGAACTCGATGGCCCCGTCGGCCGTCAGCACGCGGTCGGCGTCGAAGAACGTGACAGCCGCAAAGGGCGTTTTCGTCTCGGGCGGCGGGCGGTGGACGTTGCCGGCGCCATCGACCTGGTAGACCGTGCCGTCCACGACAACCATCTCGCCGTCGAGGGCATCGAACGTCCCCAGACCCAGGTCGCCGTGTTTCACGAGTTCCTCGACCGTCACCTCGCCGTCGTACACGCCCTCCAGTAGTGCGCTGACCGTCGCCGTCTGCCACAGGACGTCGCGCTCGGCCCGCCCTGCGCAGCCGGCGAGGGCGAGGACAGCCAAACCAAGCGACACGACCCGCCAACGGTTCATGACTTCGTCTCCCGCTCAGCACTGCGTGACACGCCCGCCAAGGCGGGCGGCTAACGTTCGTCAAACAGCGTCGGGCCGGTGTTGCGGCGGCGATTGCGGCGCCTGCGCGGAAGCGTTCGCTGCTCATCGCGGGTGTCCGCGACCTTCCGGTCGCGGCTCGTGGTGCCCGTGTCGGTGCTCGTTACCTCGCTCATGAGATCGCCCTCGGAGAGGTGGGTTCGCAGCAGGTCGCCCCGGCGGGCGTCGGCGGCGCGGGTGAGCGATTGGCCCGTTCGCTCGAGGACCGTGCGGCTGTAGCCGCGCGCAAGCACCCGGTCGGGGGCGAGATCGGTCAACCGCTCGGCGAGCGCACCGACCCGCGCGCCCCAGCGATGCACAAGGAGCGTCCGCTGGGCCGAGTGAAGGCGAAACGCGAGCATCCGGACGGCGCCGAGCGCCCGCTGCCGGGCGACGCGCGGGGCGTGTTCGGCGAGCCGGCTTGCCGCACCTTCCAGCCGCACGCGGTGCTCGGCTGCCATCTCCCGCACGCTGGCCATCAGCCGCCCCGCCAGGTCGTCGAGCGTCTGCACGCGGCCGAGCACGAGTTCCTGCGGATAGCGGAAGTAGCGACTCGTTTCGACGAGCGCGAGGCCGTGCTTCATGGCGTCGAGCCGGTGCCTGAGGCCCCGCGCGAGGCGCGCAAGTTTCGCCTGGAGGTCGGCCGCCACCTCGCGCCGGTCCCTGACGGCGATCTCGGCGGCGGCCGAGGGCGTGGGCGCCCGCACGTCGGCCACGAAATCGCTGATCGAGAAGTCCGTCTCGTGGCCGACGGCGCTGACGACCGGGACCCGGGACGCGAAAATGGCCCGCGCCACAACTTCCTCGTTGAACGGCCAGAGGTCCTCCAGGCTCCCCCCGCCGCGCCCGACGATGATGACGTCGAGGCTGGGGAGCCGGTTGAGGTTCCGGATGCAGCGGACGATCTCGGCGGCGGCGCCCTCGCCCTGCACGCGGCTGGGCGCGAGGACGATTTCGACGGCCGGCCAGCGGCGCGTCAGCACGTGGATGATGTCGCGGACGGCGGCGCCGGTGGGGCTGGTGACCACGCCGACGCGCCGCGGAAACGCCGGCAGCGGCTTCTTGCGGGCCGGGTCGAAGAGGCCTTCCTTTTCGAGTTTCTCCTTGAGGCGGCGGAAGGCGGCCTCCAGCGCCCCCACGCCGTGGGCCACCACGATCGAGACGTACAGTTGGTAGTTGCCCTGCGACTCGAAGACGCCGATGTGACCGCGGGCTTCGACTTCCAGACCGTCGGTCATCTCGGGCGGCAGGCGGCCGGCGGCCGATTTCCAGACGACGCAGCGGATGGCGGCCCGCTCGTCCTTCAGGGTGAAGAAGACGTGGCCGGAGGTGTGGCGTTTGAGGTTCGAGACTTGGCCCACGACCCAGACCTTGGGGAACTCGTCTTCGACACAGGCGCGGATGCGGCTGGTAAGTTGCCAGACGGTCTCCGGACCTTCATCATCGGGCACGGAAATGCGGTTCGGGTCGAACAGGACGCTCATGACCCGCTCTTCTACCGCATCGGGCGGGATGAATCAATCGGATACGGCCGAGCCGGTAACGCCTCAGCCGGAGAGAACGCACGGCTGGACAAGCCAGCCGTGCCACACCGGCCGACGATGAACCCATCGCCAAATCGGGCCCTACCCGAGCGGTACAGCACCGCGCAGCGCCGCGGGGCACGGCGACGCTGCGCGGGTTCCAGCGCAGCACCCTACGCGCGCCGGCGGAGCAGCACCAGCACGCCGAGGGCAACGAGCGAGAGCGTCGCCGGTTCAGGTACGGTCAGACCCTTGATGCAGAAATTGGCGCTGGCGTCAAGGTCGTAGAGATCGAGCCAAGCAGTGCCGTCAAAGTAATAACTCTGGCCGGGGTTGGAGGCAGAGACGACCGTCGTGCCCGATCCGGAGTTGCCGAGCAGCGTTTCGACGTCCGAGGTGCGGTCGTAGGCCTGTCCGCCGTCGGAGAGTTCGAGGAAGACGTAGAAGTCATCGCCCGAACTCAGCAGCACGGACGTTTCGAGGTCCACGGTGTGGAAGCCCGTGTGGGCGATGACGCCGGAGGTCAAGGTCAGTTCGTCGAGCAACTGGCCGCCCTCGAAGCGGTCGAAGATGCGGACGGTGTAACCGACGTCATCGGCGGCGGTGTAGAAACTGACCGCCGTGAGCGGCTCGCCGGTCGCGGCCGTGAAGGCGTTGAAGGCCGAGGCAGCATCGGTCAGGGTGTCGCGCCAACCGTGGTAGTCGTGGGAGTAGATCGTGCTGTACGAGTTGGCGACGACGTCCTGGAACGACACGGCGCCCATCTCGGGGTTCTGGCAGGCGTGCTTGTCGTAGTAGGAGATCCAGAAGTAGCCGCCGCTTCCCCAACCGCTGCCCCAACTGTTCTTGCAGAGCCACGCGCCGTCCTGGGGAGCCTGGGTCGCCTTGCCGTCGTCCCACCCCACGATGGCGATCGAGTGGTTGGGCAGGTTGGAGTCGGTCGGCGGCTGGTAGTGCGTCCCGCCCGAGTAGAAGCCACCACCGTAGTACATGCAGGTTCCCAGGGCGCCCTCGGTCATGACGGCGTTCTTGATGGTGTTGATGTTCGAGAGGTCGGCGCCGGCGGTGTACCACTCGATGTCGCGGGTGTAGTACTTGTGGTAGGTCTCGCTGTCGCGGTCCGGCGTGTGATCGTACCAGTACCCCTCGGCCTGTTCCTCCCGGACGGCGCCCTCGCCGCGCGCCAGGTAGGCGGCCGCCACGAGGTAATCGCCGCCCTGATGGACCGCCAGCCCGCCGCCGGCCGGCGGCACGCGGTCGTCGTTGTTGTGTTGGTTGAAGCCGTTCCACCAGTCGAGATGGTACTCGGCGAGGTTGGGCTCGCCGCTCTCTCCGGCCGCCGCCCAGTTGCCGGTCATCAGGAGGTTGCTCTCGATGGCGGCCATCGTGCCGTGACACCAGCAGGTGCCGCCTTGCTGGTTCTTCACGGAGGTGACGTAGGAGGTGCCTCCCACGTCGCGCAGGTCGAAGGCGGGCGGCTGGGCGTCGGCCTGCGATGCCACGAGCATCACAACAAGGACGGTGCAGACGAGGAGTCGGTAGGACACGGTGTGTGGACCTTTCACCCGGGGGCTACCCCTCTGCTGGCCGTTCGGTGTCGGCCGGATGAGTCTGGTATGCCCAGTTCTTCGGGGACGTCGCTACGGCCTGGCGGCAGATGTCAGCGGTCGATCCGCCGCGGCCGTCTCGCATCACGGCGCAAAAAAAACGGGGCCCGTCCGCCCATCGGCAGACCAGCCCCGGGTGCACCCAACCCTCGTTCTACTCGCTGGGAGTATACCTCAAGAACGGCCGAAAGTCAAAAAGCCTGGCCGCAGAATCTTGCCGCGGCAAACGCCTCGCACGCTGCCGCGTCAGCGCGCGGACACGTCCGCCGCGCGCCTTGGTAGGGCTGAACGACCGCCAGCCTAGGACTGCCTTAACAGTTCCAGCATCTTGCGGTCGAGTTGATGGCCGCGGAAGGACTCGTAGGTCACGTCCTGGCGCTGGGAGTCGAGGGGCCCGAACCCGCCGCGCAGGTTCCAGACGGCCCAGCCCCAGCCGGCCTCGCGCCACAGCGCGAGGACGTCGCGCATCCATCGAAGGACGACGTCGTGCGGCGTGCGGTTATAGACGCCCCATTCGCCGACGTGAACGCCCACGCCCATGGCCTCCAACGCCTTCCACGGCTCGATGTACTTGGTGCGGAGCCACTCTTTGCCCTGAACCTCTTCGCCGCGCTTGAGCGGCCACGTGGGTTCGGCCCAATTGCCTCCCGCCCACGACGCCTTGTAGTGCGTCAGTTGAAACGGCTGGTACCCGCGTGTACTCTGGGCGATGCCCAGATCGGCGAGTTCCGTCACGGGCACGTTGCCGTAGGAGTTGCCGTCGGAGATGACGAGGCGGTCGGGGTCTTCCTTGCGGATGGCGGCGGTCGCGCGGCGGGCCACCTTGGCGTAGTCGGCGTTGGAGACCTTCGCGGGCTCGTTGACGAGGTCGAAACTCAGCCGCTCCGAGGGAATCGCTTTGTAGCGTTTGGCGAACATGGCCCACTGGGCGTCGAACTGTTTCTGGGCCTCCTCGTCCTGCCACAGGTTCAGTTTCTCGGGCGGCCGCGCCACCGTGTAACCGGGCGCGCGGTGCAGGTTCAGGCTGATGTGGATGCCGCACTTCTTGCCGAACTCGACGGCCTGGTCGATCTCCTTGAGAACCTTCTCGTTGTACGCGTACGGGTCATCCTTGTCGGTCCAGCAGCGGTAGTCCATCGGGAGGCGGACGAAGTCGAAGCCCCACTCCTGGATCAGGGCGAAGTCGGATTCGAGGAACGGGCCGTTGCGGCCGGCGTTGAACTTTTCCAGGAGGTTGAATCCGCGCCAGCGCGGCAGTTTCCCGGCCAGATCGCGGCCGGTCTTGGGTTTGGCGCCGAGCGCCGGGTGCCCGGCCCCTGCGATCAGTGTGGCGCCGGCGGCAGTCTTAAGAAAGACGCGGCGGTTCATGGCAGGCCTCCCAATCTGGCTCGCGGAGAATGCGCGGTCGCCACGGCGACCGGCTGACGGGTTGAACCCGTCGCAGGGCAGGAATTCCCGCACCAACTTACGCGCCGGGTCCGGGGGCGGGCTCGGCGCTTTCGGGGACCTCTTCATCATCGCCGGCCTTGGCGTCGCCTTGGTCGGCGGCCTGGCCGGCGCCGGCGATCTCGACGGGCAGGCAGAGGCGTTCGATGGCCGTCGCCCGGCCCGTCTGCGTGTCGGCCGTGACGAGGACGCCGCTGGCGCGCAGGTCATCCCTGGCCACGTCGAAGTGGGTCGGCATCCCGGTGATGAGCGACGAGAGGACCTTCTCTTTCCTGCGGCCGAGGACGCCGTCGTGCGGGCCGGTCATGCCCAGGTCGGTGATGTACGCCGTGCCGCCGGGCAGGACGCGCTCGTCGGACGTCTGCACGTGCGTGTGGGTGCCGTAGACGGCGGTGACCCGGCCGTCCAGATGCCAACCCATGGCGACTCGGTCGCTTGTGGCTTCGGCGTGGACTTCGACGAAGATGAGTTTGGCGCGTTCGCCGATCTCGGCCAGGCAAGCCTCCACCGCCTGAAAGGGACACGCGGCCGGCTTCATGTACGTGCGGCCCAGGACGATGGTCACGGCGAACGGGAAGCCCGACTGGCTCTCGAGGACGGTCCATCCGCGTCCGACGGCCTCGGCGGGCAGGTTGGCCGGGCGCAGCAGCCGGTCGGACTCCGCGAGCAGAGGCAGGATCTCTTTCTTGCGGTAGACGTGGTCGCCCAGGGTCACCACATCGACGCCCAGGCCGCGCAGTTCCTCGAAGATGGGCGGCGTAAGGCCCGACCCGCCGGCGGCGTTCTCGGCGTTGACGACGATCACGTCCACGGCGTGCGTTTTCAGGAGGTCGGGCAACGCGGCGGCGAGGGTGCGGCGGCCGGGTTTGCCGACCACGTCACCGATGAGGAGAGCGCGGAATTCCATGGAACCTCCATCGCAAGGGGCACCGGCCCCCTGGAGAACGGCGCGCGCCGGGCAAGCCCGGCGGCTAACTAGCGTGCATATTCGATGATGCGGCGTTCGCGGATGAGCGTGACCCTGACTTCGCCGGGATACGTGAGTTCGTCCTCGACGGCCTTGGCGATATCGCGGCAGACCTTCATGGCCAGTCCGTCATCGACCTTGTCGGCATCGACGATGACGCGGACCTCGCGACCGGCCTGGATGGCGAAGGCGCTCTCGACGCCCTCGAACCGGCAGGCGATGCTCTCGAGTTTCTCCAAACGCTGGGCGTATTTCTCCAGCGTCTCGCGCCGGGCGCCGGGCCGGCTGGCGCTGACGGCGTCGGCCGCCGACACGACCGTCGTGTACAGCATGCTCTGGACGTCGGGCTCGTGGTGCTTGCCGATGGCGTGGATGACCTCCGGGCTCTCGTTGTAGCGGCGGGCCAAATCGGCGCCGATCTCGGGGTGTCCGCCCTGGACCTCGTGGTCCACGGCCTTTCCGATGTCGTGCAGGAGTCCCGCACGGCGGGCGACTTGGCCGTCGAGGCCGAGTTCATCGGCCAACATGCCCGCCAGCGCCGACACCTCGATCGAGTGCTGGAGCACGCTCTGGCCGTACGAGGTCCGGAACTTCAGACGCCCGAGCAACTGGATCTCTTTCGGATGCAGGCCCTTGACGCCCGTATCGAGGGCCACCTGCTTGCCGGTCTCGTTCATCTCGCGATCGACGTCCTTGCGGCACTCGGCGACGATCTGCTCGATGCGCGGCGGCTGGATGCGGCCGTCGGTGATAAGTTTCGCCAGGGACCGGCGGCCGACCTCCCGGCGGACCGGGTCGAATGACGAGAGGACGACCACGCCCGGCGTATCGTCCACGATGACGTCCACGCCGGTAGCGCGTTCGAAAGCGCGGATGTTGCGTCCCTCGCGGCCGATGATGCGGCCTTTCATCTCGTCGCTCGGGATATCCACGGTGGCGACGGTGGCCTCGGACGTGTAATCCGATGCCAGGCGCTGGATGGTTGCGGCCAGGATTTCACGGCTGCGCTGGTCGGCGGTTTCCTGAGCCCGTTCGGTGGCCCGCTGGACGAGGGCGGCGGCCTCGTGCTGGACCTCGGCCTCCATGCGCTCCAGCAGGACCGTCCGGGCATCGTTCGGACTCAGGCCGCTGATCTTCACCAGTTGGTGTTTCTCGTCCTCGACCATGCGGTCGAGTTCAGCCTTGCGTCGGTTCCAGTTCTTCTCCAGGTCCGAGACGCGTCGCTCGGCGGCCTCGATGGTCTTTTCCTTGGCGCTGAGGGTCTCCATCTTCGAGTCGAGGGTGTCTTCGCGCTTGACGACAAGACGTTCGCGTTCGCGGAGGTCCTCGCGGGTCTTGTCGGCCTCCTTCTTGAAGGTTTCGCGCGCCCGGATGGCCTCTTCCTTGGCCTCGACCTTGGCCTCCTTGACCAGAGCCGCGGCCTCCTTCCCGGCCTGTGCCAGCAACCGCTCGGCCTCGGCCCGGGCAACGCCGGTGCGCTTCTTGGCCATGACAACTGCAACCGCTCCGCCTGCGACGGCGACCACGATCAGGACGATGCCGAGAATGGTTTCGGGTTCAAGCGCCAAGGGTATCGGTACGGTCATGGTGTGACTCGCTTTCCAGGGAGGCGGGGCAGGGCGCGCTCGGGCAGCCGCGCGCTCGCTACACACGTGGGGCTCGAGCATCCGGGGTGGGGAAACCTAAGAACGGCTCCGGCACCAAGGAAGGACCGGCTGGCAGGTCACCAATGCAGGGATATGTTCAGAGTGTGCGATGGGCTCCCGAAATCGCGCTCGACCGGCAAAGCATCGCCCACGCTCCCTGCACTCTGACAACCTGCCTTTCCCGCCAAACATCGGCGTCTTGATCCGCCGGATAGGTCGGGCGGATCCGGGGGTTCCGGTTCAATCCTCTCAACCACAAATCGGGCCGGGTCCGGCATTGCCGCTCCTCTGGACGCGGCCGCCGAGTCCGTTGGCCTTAGGCTCAACCACACACGCGGCGCTCGTCTGCCCCGCGTCCCAACTGAAGGTTCTTGCGTTTCTCCTATTGTTCGGCGCGGCCCGAAGCGGGCCGCCACCTTGAGTATCGGTCAGACAACCACCAACCCGCCACTATCATTGTACGAGCCAGGTGGCTTGTCAAGCACAAATGCCGGCCAAGGCCGGTTTCAGGGCCCGAAACGGCCGTTTTGGCCGGCGAAAAGCGTTCTTCTGCCTGCCGGCTCGCCCGGCCGGCTCTGCAGAGCCGCTCTGCTCGGCCGGTGCGAAGCGGCCCCCACCCGACGCCTGATGAAATCCGGATTGTGCCGTTGACGCGCGGGGCGCGGGCGCGGTAGAGTCGCCGTGGTCCGGAGGAAGGTCGTCCGGGCACTTCCGAATCCTCGGCACGGGAGCGAGGTTACTGGTGCCGCAGACGCCTTTTGTCCATCTGCACGTTCACACCGAATACAGTCTGCTCGACGGCGCCTGCCGCATCAGGGATCTCGTCGAAGCCGCCGCCGCCCAGGGTGCCGAAGCCCTGGCCATCACCGATCACGGCAACCTGCACGGCGTCATCGCGTTCTACGCCGCCTGCACTGAAACCGGCATCAAGCCCATCATCGGGTACGAGGCGTACGTGGCGCCCGGCCGCCGGCAGGACCGCGAGACACTGCCCGGCAGCCAGGACGCCGGCCACCATCTCATCCTGTTGGCCCGTGACGAACGCGGGTACAAGAACCTGTTGCATCTGGCGACGACCGCGTCGCTCGACGGGTTCTACTACAAGCCGCGCATCGACAAGTCGTGCCTGGCCGAGTTGGGCGACGGCCTCATCGGCCTGTCAAGTTGCATCCAGGGCGAGGTATCGCGCCGACTGCTCGCCGGCGAGACCGACGCCGCGCGGCGCGTCGTCCACCAGTACCGCGACATCCTCGGACCCGAGAACTTCTACCTCGAGATCCAGGACCACGGCATCGAAGACGAACGCCGTATCCGACCGATGCTCATCGGCCTGGCCGAAGAGATGGGCGTGCCCCTGGTCGCCACCAACGACGTCCACTACATCCATGCCGACGACTCGCGGGCCCACGACGCGCTGCTCTGCATCAACACCGGCAAGGTCCTGACCGATGCAAACCGCATGCGGTACCGCGACCGCGAGTTCCATCTGAAGACGTACGACGAGATGCTGGCCCGTTTTGCCGACGTGCCCCAGGCGCTCGCCAATACGCTGGACGTGGCCGCGCGGTGCAACCTGACGCTGACCTTCGGCGAGCACCACGCCCCGGTCTTCCCGACGCCGAACGGCGACACCCCCGAGACGATGCTCCGACGGCTGTGCGAGGAAGGCCTGAAGCACCGCTACGGCCGCGTCACCAACGACCTGCGCGAACGCGTCGAACACGAACTGAAGATCATCGAGGCCAAGAAGTTCTCCAGTTACTTCCTGATCGTCTGGGACTTCGTCCGGTACGCCCAGGAGCGCGGCGTGCCGTGCGGGGCGCGCGGGAGCGGCGTCGGGTGCATGGTGGCGTACCTGCTGGGCCTCTCGACGGTGGACCCGCTGGCCTACGGCCTGCTGTTCGAGCGGTTCATGGATCCCAGCCGCAACGAGATGCCCGACCTCGACATCGACATCTGCCAGGACGGCCGCCGCGACCTCATCCAGTACGTCCGCGACAAGTACGACGAGGCGAACGTGGCCCAGATCATCACGTTCGGGACCATGGCCGCCCGGGCCGCCGTCCGCGACGTCGGGCGCGTCCTCAATATCCCGCTGCCCGAGGTGGACCGGATCGCCAAGAAGATACCGGCCCAGATCGGCATGACGCTCGAGGAAGCGCTGAAGCGCGAACCCGACCTGCGCAAGCAGTACGACAGCGAACCGCAGGTCAAGGAACTCATCGACATCGCGCAGCGTCTCGAGGGCGTCTCACGGCACGCGTCGGTCCACGCGGCCGGTGTCGTCATCGCCGACGCACCGCTCGTCCAGTACGTTCCGCTCTGCCGTGCCGGCGACGACATCACCACCCAGTGGGACATGACGGCCGTCGAGAAGATCGGCCTCTTGAAGATGGACTTTCTGGGCCTCAGGACCCTCTCGACCATGCAGCGGGCCGTCCAACTCATCAAGGAACATCGCGGCGAGGACGTGGACCTGGACGAGGTGCCGCTGGACGATCCGAAGGTGTACGAGATCTTCCAGAAGGGCGAGACGCGCGGCATCTTCCAGTTCGAGTCCGCCGGCATGAGGGACCTCTTGCAGAAACTGGGGCCCGACCGGCTCGACGACCTCATCGCCGCCAACGCCCTCTACCGGCCCGGGCCGATGGTCATGATCGACGATTTCCTGGCACGCAAGCACGGACGCTCGGCTTACGAGTATCCCCATCCCGTGCTGCACGAGATCCTGGGCGAGACGTACGGCATCATGGCCTACCAGGAACAGGTCATGCGCATCGTCAACCGCCTGGGCGACATCCCGCTCGAGCGAGCCTACAAACTCATCAAGGCCATCTCAAAACGCAACCGCGACGTCATCGAAGCCGAGGAGGGAGCCTTCCTGGCCGGATGCCGGAACCACCGGCTCGACGAGGGCCTCTCGGGGCAAGTCTGGGAACTCATCACCCACTTCGGCGGATACGGCTTCAACAAGAGCCATTCGGCACGCTACGCCCAGATCGCGTACCAGACGGCGTACCTGAAGGCCCATTACCCGGTCGAGTTCATGGCGGCCCTCTTGACGTACGAAATGGGCGACTCCGACAAGTTGGCCGAGTACATGGACGAGTGCCGCCGCATGAACATCGAGGTGGCCCCGCCCGACGTCAACGAGTCCGGAGCCGACTTCACCGTCGTGGGCGAGAAGATCCGCTTCGGCCTGGCCGCCGTCAAGGGCGTGGGCGAGCGCACCGTCGAGGCCATTACACAGGCGCGCGGCCGCGTCGGGCGGTTCGACTCGCTCTTCCACTTCTGCGAGCACGTGGACACCGGGACCGTCAACCGGGCCGTCGTCGAGAGCCTGATCAAGTGCGGGGCCTTCGATTCGACCGGCGCCCGAAAGAGCCAACTCGCCGCCGTCCTGCCGAAGGCCCTGAGCGCAGGCTCACAGGCCCAGGACGACGGCCGCCGCGGCCAGATGAACTTCCTCGACACCTTCGCCGCCGACGCCCCGCCCGACGACATGGCCCTGCCCGACATCGCCGAGTGGCCGGAAGAGAAACTCTCGAAGGCCGAGAAAGAGGCGCTCGGCCTCTACGTCAGCCATCACCCGCTCGGCCAGTACGAGAAGCCGCTGCGGCACTTCGTGACGGCCTTCAGCAGCGACCTGGGGCAGATGGCGCACGGCGCCGACGCCGTCGTCGGCGGCCTCATCAAGAGCGTCCGGACCATCATCACGAAGACGGGCAAGAACGTCGGCGCCAAGATGGCGGTCTTCGACCTGGAGGACCTTGCCGGAACGGTTTCGTGCGTCATCTTTCCGCGCGATTACCAGCCGTTCCAGGAGGTCATCCAACCGGACCGCATCGTCTTCGTCCGCGGCCAAGTGGACCGCCAGCGCGAGGAGCCGCAGATTCGCACGTCCGAAGTCTTCGACGTGGCCGACGGACCGGGCCGACTCTCCAGCGCCGTGGTCGTCCGCCTCGGCACCGACGGGCTCGACGAGGCTATGCTCACCGCCGTGCGAGACGTCCTGGCGGCTCATCCGGGGGGCTTGCCCGTCTTCCTGCAACTCGAAACCTCGGGCAACGGCAAGACGCTCATCCGCGCCGGCGAGCACCTGCGCGTGACCATGGACTCACGGTTTCAGCGCGAC
>DATKXP010000544.1:0-2266 GCA_035529015.1 Phycisphaerae bacterium
AGCGCGTCGCCTTCGTCCGCTGTGGACTCGATTACACGCGCCTTGTCGTGGACACGCGGCGATGGATGCAGCAGGTGGAAGCCGGCAAAGGCAAAGACGCCGACGCCATCGCCAAGGTGAACGCCAACTGGGAAACCGCCGCCAGGATGCGCACGACCTTCCCGGCCTTCGCCATCAACTGGATCGCCGTCTTCCGCCAGGGCGGTGACCACAAACGCGCGATGGGCCTGCACCCGGACAATCCGCTCAGCGGCCGCGTCAAGCGCGAGGCCGAAACGCGGAGTATCGAGTGAAGCCGCTCATGGAAGGCTCGAACGGGTCGCTGCCGTCGTCGTTGCCGGCGAAGAGGCGGTGCGGCTTCCAATCGCCGCGGCGCGTGATCGCGGCTGGATGTTGGCCGCTGACGTGCGTGTCGTGCGGGAAGCGGCAGGCTGACGTGAAGGTCCGGAGGCGGCTTGGCACCAAGCGGCGCGCGTTTGCCGGCCCGCTGGCGGGCCGGGCGCCCTTGGGCCGGTTGCGAGGTGAGGCGCCCTGATGATCGATGACGGCTACTTCGACCTCCAGGTCAACGGCTACGGCGGCGTGGACCTGAACCAGGATCATCTGAAGCCGGATGATCTCCATGCGCTCTGCGAGCGGCTCGATGCCGACGGCGTTGCGGGAATCCTTGCCACCTTCACCACCGAGTCGCTCGAGAAGATGGAGCGGCGGATGGCGAACCTGGTGGCGCACCGTGAGAAGGACCCGCTTGCCGGGCGGATCATCGCCGGCATCCACATTGAGGGCCCGTTCATCAGCCCGGTCGATGGCTACCGTGGCGCCCATCCGGCCGATGCCGTGCGCCCGCCGAACACGGAAGAGATGAAGCGGTTGCTCGATGCGGCGGGGGGGCTGGCACGCATCGTGACGCTTGCGCCGGAGTGCGATGAGGAGCAGGCGCTGGTGCGGTTCCTCGTGGACGAAGGGATTGTGGCCAGCGCGGGCCACTGTGACGCGCCGCTCGACGCCCTTCGGGCCGCCATCGACGCGGGCCTGTCGATGTTCACCCATCTGGGCAACGGCTGCGCGAACGGCGTCCACCGTCACGACAACATCATCGAGCGGGCGCTCAGTCTCCACGAGCGGCTATGGCTGTGCTTCATCGCCGACGGCGTGCACGTGCCGTTTTTCGCCCTGGGGAACTGGCTGCGGGGCATCGACCTCGCGCGCGCCTGTGTGGTGACCGACGCCGTCACGCCGGCCGGACTCGGCCCCGGCGTGTATGCCCACGGGCGGCATCGGATCCAGGTGGCCGAGAACGATGCCGCGCGCCTGATGGACGGGTCGCTCGTCGGCGGTGCCATCACGATGCGTCAGGCGGCCGAGAACCTGGTGCGCGAGGTGGGCCTCTCCGATGAAGACGCCCGCCGCCTGGCTGTGGCAAACCCGCGGCGGGCGATTGGCCTGGAGGCGTCCTGACCGGGCGGCTTCCAAGTTCCGCGCGGCGGGGCGCGGTGGTTCAGGGTACGTGTTTAGCGCGGGTGGCACGGCAGCCCCGCCGGGGCGGCCGTGGGCACCTCGTGTCCAACACGGCCGCCCTTCGGGCTGCCGTGCCACCCGGCTTGCGATGCGGTTACGCGGCGGCCTGGGAAGGCCGCCGCGCGGTTTGGGCAACAGGTTCAGGAGAACCACCGCAAACCCATGCCGGACCGCCTACCGCTCGAGCAGTGAGGCGCTGGCGGTGTCGAGGAACAGCGTGGCCGCTGCGTGCTGCTGGAGGATCGACGACGGGCACTCCGGCGTTACGCTTCCCTCGACGGCTCCCTTGACGGCCCGGGCCTTGCGCTCGTCGGGCACCGTGCAGACGATGGCCGCCGACTTCATGATCTGGCGGATCGACATCGAGATGGCCCGGGCCGGCACGTCGTCGAGCGTCGGGAACCATCCCTCGCCGAGTTGCTGGCGGCGGCAGGCTTCGTCGAGGTCCACGACGAGGTACGGCTCCTCGGTCTCGAAATCGGCGGGCGGGTCGTTGAACGCCAAGTGCCCGTTCTCGCCGATGCCGATGAAGGCCACGTCGATGGGGTGCTCGGCGATGACGCGGCCGAGGCGGCGGCATTCGGCCTCCGGGTCATCCTCCCCATTGACGTAGTGAAACGCCGCCGGCGGCGACGGCAACGGGTCCACGAACCGTTCCTTGAGGTACTTGCGGAACGACGCCGGGTGGGTCATCGGCATGCCGATGTACTCGTCGAGGTGAAAGCCCGTGACCTGCGTCCAGTCGATG
>DATKXP010000545.1:0-2323 GCA_035529015.1 Phycisphaerae bacterium
AGATCATCGGGCAGCGTGATGGCGACGACCGTGGGGCTGTAGAACTTCTCTTCGTGGCGGAAGAGGACGGTCTCGCCGCCGATCTTGCACGCGCCGTCTCCTGTGCCGAACGTGACCGAGACCATGGGCGGGGCGGCGGCGGCGGCGAGGGCCTCCCTGGCCTCGTCGCTGGCGTCGGGGCACGCGTCCAGGCCGACCTTCTTCTGGGCCAGGGCCATGGCGAAGGCCAGACACGTCGGCATGCCGCATTTCTTGCAGTTGGTCTTCGGGAGCAGTTTGAAGATGTCGAGCCCGCTCAGTGCCATCGTGCATCCTCCCTTGTGGCGTCAGGCCGGCCGCTCGGGGCCGGGGCGGCGCATGTTATCACGCCGGTGGTGCCTGGGCCACGGCGTGCCCATCGCGCCCAGCATCGTGACACGGCACCGTGGCGCCGGGTGTCCGCGACCTCCCGGTCGCGGCTCGTGCTCTCGCGCGGCGGGTCAGGAGACCCACCGCGCAACAGTTGTATACGACCGTTAAAACATCGGGTCCATGGTCGTGACGGGGTGCTCGGCCTTGCTGATGTGCTCGCAGACCTCCTCTTCGGAGGCGGCGTTGGTTTCGTCGGCGATCTTGTCGAGGAACTCTTCGCCCCCCAGGTCGAGTTCCTCGGCCCGTCGGACCATCCCGTCCTTGAGGGCCTCCTTGAGCATGGTGGGCATCCAGACGATGCGTGCGAAGCCGCCGTCGGCGCTGATGAACTTGGGGCTCAGGATGTAGTGGCGCGAGTGGCCGAAGAAGCCCGGGGTCTGTCTGCCGCCGCCCACCGTGCCGGCGGCCGTCGAGAACTTCATGCCGCAGGGCGTCATCTCGGCGAATTCGCGCGGCACGATCATGATGCCGTTGGTGGAAGGCAGGACGGCCGAGATGCACTCGAAGCAGCCGCACGAGGTCATCGGGTCGGTGATCATCGAATAGGCGCTCATCCGCTCGACGGTGCCGTGGCTGTTCTTGACGACGAACTGGTTGATCTTCTCCCACTGGCCGAGGGTTTCGTCCACGGGCCGGCCCTTGGGGAGGGGCTGGTTCGGCCCGGCGGGATTGATCTCGTAGGCCGCGCGCCCGTCGAGCCAGTTGTACGCCCCGCACAGGCCGGGATGCTGCGGCGTGATGACGCACACGTGGTCGGGGGCGAACGACTGGCACAGCGTGCACGAATAGAAGATGTCCACGGCCTCGTCCGTGAGGTCGGCGAGGCGCGCGTCGCGTTGCTCGTACACCACGCGTGCCTTCTCTCGCGTCTCGACGACCTTCTCTTCCTCGGTATAGAGTTTGACCTGAACCTTATCGACGATGGCCGAGAACTCCTCGTGGAGCATGGCGTGGATGATCTTGCCGATGTGCTCGATCCGCAGGCCCGCCTCAAAGGCGTCCTTGGAGATGCGGACCCAGTTGATGTCCCTCTGTCCCATGTGCCACAGGCCCTGGGCGTGGTTCAGAAAAGAGTGGATGTGGCGCTCCAGAACGGGCTCGAAGTCGGGCTGCATCTTGCGGCCGGCCACCTCGATGCAGATGCCGAGGGGCATCTGGCCGCCTGCCTCCACGCTGTCGGCCTCCGGGCCGATGACCTCGACCTTGGCGTCCTCGACCTGGTCCATGGGCAGGGTGGTCAGCCACTCGAAGGCAGGCGTGCGGTTTCCGCCGAACTCGACGTGCATCTCCTCCTTGCGGATGCGCTCGCCCTCGAAGGCCGGGCTGAACGAGACGGGGACCGGTACCTCGGAGATCTTGATCTTGAGGCCCCGGACCTCGATGGCCTTCTCGACGATCTCTGAGTGCGGGATGTTCGAGACGACGTGCTCGTAGGTGCAGACGCCGGTGGGCAGGATCTCCGGGATGTCGGAGTCGGCGATCGTCGGGAATCCGAAGTTGATGGCTCCGGCGGCGGTGGCGTACCACTCGTCGGTCACCTCGCCCAGGGCCAGGACGAAGGCGAAGATGCGGGCCTTGTTATAGAGGAGGTTGCGCCGGAAATCGCCGGGCTGGACGCCGCCGAAACTCATCGCCGCCCGCGCCGCGAAGCCCAGCGAGTAGACCGCCGACGTGATCTCGGGCCCGAACGGCACCAGCCGCGTCTCCCACCCCATCTGGACGCCCGCCTCCTCGAGTTGCTGCGAGAACGACGTGCCGTGGTCGTGCGAACACATGAAGACGTACAACATGCGTTCCTGGAGTTTTCGGGCGATCTCGACCGCCGTCTCGACGTCGGGGGCCGCGCCGGCGATGGCCGCGAACCCGGGCGCCGTGCCGTCCACGAACTCGATGCCCCGCTCCCGCAGGATCA
>DATKXP010000546.1:0-5334 GCA_035529015.1 Phycisphaerae bacterium
GGCGCACCTCCTTCATCACCACCGTAGCACGTTATAGGGAATCTGTCAAGGGTTGGGCAGCGGGGAAGGCGGGAAAGTGGCAGACCTCAAAGCGAAGGTAACCTTCCTAGCCGACACGAAGGGGCTTCTTAAGGGCGTAGACGCCGTTGAGGGTCGCTTCAACAAGCTCGGCAGCACGCTCGAAAGACACTCGGCCAAGCTGATGGGTGCCGGGCTCGCCATCGGTGCGGGCCTCGCCGTGGCTGTTAAGACGGCCGGGGACTTCGACCAGTCGCTTCGCAACATGGCCTCGGTGGCCAAGCCTACCGAAGCAGAGTTCAAGGCCATCCACGACATGGCGCTCAAACTCGGGCGCGAGAGCATCCACGGCCCGCGCAAGCTCGCCGAGGTGACGTACACCCTCGCGTCTGCGGGCATGAACGCGGCCAAACAGATGAAGGTGCTGCCGGGCATCGCCACGCTCGCGGCTGCGACGCAGGCCGATCTCGGGCAGGCGACACAACTCACAGTCGGCGCACTCAACGCCTTCGGCTATGAGGCCAGCCAGACCGACCGCGTGATAAACGCATTCGCCGCGACCATCGGCATGTCGCAGGCGAACATGGACAGGCTTCAGGATTCGCTCAAGGACGTCGCGCCGGTCGCTGGCCAGTTCGGTCAGGAGATCGAGGACATCCTCGTTCCGCTCGCCGCGCTCTACGACGCGAATATCCAGGCGTCCACGGGCGGCGTTGCGCTCAAGAATATCCTGCTGGAACTCGACAACCCCGCGAAGGCGCTACAAGACCTCCTCGACAAGCTCCAGCTCACCGAGGCCGACGTGTCGTCACAGACACACACGGTCGTCGAAGCGTTCGACGTCCTGAAGCGCGCGGGCGCTACGACCTCCGACATGATGGCCGCGTTCGGCAAGGAGTCGGCGGCGGTTGCGGCCGTGCTGTTCGGACAGACCACGGCGGCACTGGACAAGAACCGCGAGGCTATCACTGGCACGAAGTCCGCTTATGAGATGGCGAAGCTCCAGGCCGAAGGCTTCGGGCAGACGCTCGCGCTCAGCAAGGCCGCGCTCGAAGGCGCGGGCATCGCCATCGGCGAGGTGCTGCTGCCGTCCGTCAAGGACATGGCCATCTACGTCGCCACGGCTGCTATCGCCATCAGCGACTTGCCGCCGTGGCTGCTAGATACCGGCGTGAAGGCGGCGGGCGCGACTGCGGGCGTGTTCATGTTCGGTAGCGCGCTCGGGTGGGTGCATAAGCATACAAAGGGGCTAGGCACGTGGCTGACCACACTGGCCGACAAGCTCGCCTACTTCGCCATCGGCGTACCGTGGGGGGCTATAGGCGCAGGGCTGATGAGCCTGATTCCGGCGGGGCTTGGCGGCCTCGCGCTCTCAACCGCCGCACGCATAGAAACGCTCGGCGAGGCCGAGGGGGACTGGGCTCGGCAGCGCGAGGGCATCTATCGCCGCATGAAGGCGACCGAGGACATGTTCGACCCGAAGTCGGCAGAGTACGCCGACTCGATGGCGCAGCTCAACAAAGAACTCATGGCGCTTGCGGACGCCTACACCGCCAGCGCGGATTACGCGAAGGTAGCGGCTGACGGTATCGAGGATGTGGGCGAAGGGGCGCTCACAGCCAAAGAACGCGCCGAGGCGCTGGTGACGTCGCTCATCGACGGCGTGACCGCCGCGTTCGACAAGGTGGGCACGGCTACCGACAAGACCATCGACCCACTGAAGCTGGCCGACATGCAGTTCGCTAAGCTGCTCGGCACGCTGGACAACCTTACATCTCTGGAGAAGTACGACCTGCTCATGGCGAGCATCGCTGCGAACTCCAGCGTGGTCGCTGCCGCTGCCGAACAGATAACAATCCCGCTCCGCAACATCAACGAGACCATGCTCGCGCTGCCCGACTCGGCGGTAACGCTCGGCGAACGCTTCCTCGCTGCCGGCGCGATGTCGGCAGACGCATGGGGCGACACGCTCGCCATGCTCACCGACGTAGAGGGCATGCTGTCCGTCGGGCTTCCCGGCGCAGGCGACGCGGTAGTGGGCGCGTTCGCCAAGACGTACGGCTCGCTCGGAAAACTCTCGAAGGTCACATGGGACACGATGAAGAAAGCGATGGCCGGTGGCATGAAGGCCATCCTCGACCAGTTCATCGACATGACACTCGGCAAGATGCTGGCGACGAAGATAGCCGACATCGCAATGCTCGGCATGGGCGCGTTCCTCAACCCCGCAAACCTCGGCTACATGGCCGTGGTCGGCAGCATCTACGGCGCGGCGAAGGCCGCCATTTCCGGCATCAACTCCTTCGACGAGTCGGCGGTGTTCAAGCGTGGCGGTCAGGTCACGGGCAACATGAGCATCGGCGACACCATCATCGCCCCCGACGCCATGAAGAACCTTATGAAGGGCAACATGGGCGGCAAGACCGTGAACGTCACGGCGAACTTCTACGGCAGCTACGGCGGCAGCCAAGCCAGCGCCCGAAGCGACATCGACTACCTCGTCGAGCGCATCGAACTCGCAATGGAGAGCTAGCGCATGTTCTACGTGAGATGCGGGACAGCGGCACTCGGGACACCGTTCTACACGTTCCCGGCGAACTGCCGGATCAAGAGCCGCGAGATCTCCCGGCGCACGTCGGAGGTGGAGATTCCCAGCGCCAACGGCGTGAAGGACATCGGCGACGGCAAGGTCAGCAAGGGCGGTCTTCAGATAGTGGGCCGTATCTGGGCCGCCTCCGCAGAGATAGCCGAGGACTTGTGCGCCGCGATGGAGACCGCACTCGTCGGCCGCGACAACTCAAATGCCGGGTTCTACGTCTGGACCGACCGTGGCTCCGGGACGCCGCCCGCTTACCCTGTGACCGGCTGCTCCAGTATGAGCACGACCATCGTGGACGCCACCGGCGGGCTCTGGATCGACATCGCCGTTACGTTCACGCGGAACGGCCTCTCAGTCTAGGAGCGCACCGTGGCTGTATCGTGTGGCATCTACCTCCGGGAACGCGGCAACGAGTCGGGCAACCTCTTCAACATCGAGCCCTACTGCACCGCGTGGCAGTTCCAGCTCCTGCGCCGTAACGGCTGCGGCCCCGCCACGTTCACCGCTGTGATGACCGACGCGCAGTGGGCCACCCTCGAGGCGACGGGCCTCATCGAGACCGACACCATCGTCCACTTCTACCTCAAGATGAACGAGGCCGCCGAGCACCGCTGCTGGTCCGGCACCCTCAAGTCGTTTCCACTGGACAAGAGCACCCCTCCGGACAGACGCCGCCGCTCGTTCACCTGCTCGCCGGTGTGGACGCAGCTCAAAGCCCCCGGCTGCATCATCCTCAACGCCTTCGACGCCGACGAGACCGTGCAAGAGATCGTGCAGGGGCTCATCGACCCCGCTACCGAGGTCCACATCGGGATCTGCGACGATACCGACGTGTCCAGCAGCACCGCCGCCGTGTTGGCGGGCGACGACTTCGCGCCCGGGCGCACGCTGTTCATAGACCAGGACGCCGCGAGTTGCATCGAGAAGTGCGCGCAGGTCTACGGTGATGTCGTCTACGGCGTCTCGGGCTCCGACGACGTTCTGTACTTCGTGGACGAGACCGACAGTGAAGAGACCGCCGTCGCCACGTTCCGGCAGGGCACGCACGCCGATGGAGTGGTCAAGTTCAGCCGTATCACGCAGGTGCGGGCGCAGCAGGCGAACCACTACATCGTCGAGGGTCGCGAGGCCAAGTCCGGCAACCCGATGACCGTCGAGTATGAAGATCCCGACCTGTCTACAGACGCGAACCTGTTGCGCCGGACGAAGAAGGTCAAGGCTCCGGACAATGTGAAGGGTGTCACGCTGCTCCGCTGGGCCACGTATCTCGTCGAGCGCGACAAGGGCGCCAAGACCGTGGCTACGCTGGACGTGGCGGGCATCAACACGAAGTTCACCGCCGAGGGTCAGGTCATCCGCACCTACGCACAGGTCAACGGGAACATCGCCGTCGAGGACGAGGACGGCAACCCGCTCGGCCAGTGGCCTATCCAGAGCGTCACCTACAAGAAGGACGGCCGGGGCGCCTACGACGCCGCGTTCCAGCTTGGCGACGAGCTGAAGCACGACCTTGTGGACGCGCTCGGCATACGCGACACGCTGCGCGAGATAGCGGTCTACGACCTCAAGGAGTTCTCGAATCAGGTCGAACTCAACGCGATGAACGACGACTGGCTGGAAACGGCCTACGTGTTCTTCGTGCTGAACCACGGGATGCGGAACAGTGTGCGTATCAGCCTCCAGTCGCTGCGCCACATCGACTTCGAGAACTCGCTGACAGAGGGCATCCTCGTGGACGTGACGGACGACGGCATTTCCGGGCTCATCGTTGAGGACGACGCAAGCATCATCGGTCAGTTCGTGACGCAGGAGATCCCCGTCGGGATGCACTTCGACCAGTGGGCGCTCCTGAGGAACAACGAGTATCCGCGCATCATCGAGGGGCAGGAGGGCGCGGGCGCGGAGCACTTCTGGTGGCCGACGCCGCTACCTCCGCA
This sequence comes from Phycisphaerae bacterium, assembly GCA_035529015.1. GTDB lineage: Bacteria > Planctomycetota > Phycisphaerae > FEN-1346 > FEN-1346 > JAUVZF01. Next base: position 4,555 of record DATKXP010000546.1, read on the forward strand.
CGACGGGCAGACCTACGAACCGCACTGGCACAGCATCGTCAAGGAGTGTCAGTACGGACCCATCGTCGGGCTCAACCCGCGTCGGAGCGTGGCCTCGATAGGCGACGGCACTGTGACGACGGACAACTACGGCGTCGCCCTCTACCGGAACACCGTTCACCCCACAGCCAATATTGACTGGGCCTGCTACTGGCAGCCGCCGCGCGACATGTACAACGACGCCGCCTACATCGTGTTCGGGTACACCGACCACAACAACTATCACTTCATCGAGATCGTGCAGGGGTTCGGCATCATGTACGAAGGCCGCATCTGGTTCAAGGGCGGCAAGTACGTGGACGGCGTGCTGTCGTGGAGTTCTACCGTCGCGGGCAGCCATCTTATCGGCGGGTCCGGGGAGCCGTGGCACAACCGCTTTAACTTCCGCATCGAGCCCGACGTGGATACGAACTCATACACGTTCAAGGTCCGCAAGTGGGACCATTCGGGCGACACTGGCTGGTGGACGTGGGGCTCCGTCGCCAGCGAGGCGGGCTGGTTCACGCTGAGCGAGGCCACGCACGCGGTGGGCGTCGGCCAGCGATGGGACGCACTCCCGCCCGGCTCCCTCGGCTACGACATCTCGCCCATCTGGCAGTGGCTCAAGTTCGACGGGGCCACGGCGGGCGACGAATGGTACATCAGCCGCGACGGTGGCGACTCGTGGGAAGGTCCGTTCGACCCCGACACGGGTGACATCGTTGACCTCGGAGCCTACGCGGGCGAGGGGGACGAAGCGGA
>DATKXP010000547.1:0-15913 GCA_035529015.1 Phycisphaerae bacterium
CGCGCTGGGGGCCGTGGTCTTCGCCTTCGTGATCGGCCTGGCGATGGCCTTCATCTTCCGCGGCAGCGAGAAGAAGCGGGCCGACGCGGCCATGCACATGCCCGAGCCGCCGCACAGCCAGCGGGCGCTCTGGAAGACCGCGCTGTTCTTCCTGGCGATGATCCTCTTTCTCGTCTTCAGCGACTGGTTCAACACCAACGACGTGACGATCGTCATGAACGACGGAACCGCCATCAAGGCGAACATCCGGTACTCGACGCGGGACGCGATCGACATCCAGGCGTACCAGAGCGACGGGCACCTGGGTTCGGAGGTTCGCCGCCTCGACCGCGCTCGGGTCGCGCGCATCGACCGCGAGCCGGGGTTCGTCATGACCGTTCACGGCATCAAGTGGTACCTGGCGGGCGCGATGGGCCTGGCGGTCCTCGCGATGGTCTGGCGGTGGTTCGGCCGCGATGAGATCCGGCAGTGGATGCGGGCCACCTGGGACTTCGGCCTGATGATCGTGCCGCTTCTGTTCGGCGGCGTGTTCATCACGGGATTCGTCGGGGGGCTGATCCCCGAGACGTACGTAGCGGGCCTCGTGGGCGGCAACAGCATCGTCTCGAACCTTGTGGCCTCGTTCGTCGGGATGATCTGGTACTTCGCCACGCTCACCGAGATTCCGATCGTCGAGATGCTGACGCGCCTGGGCATGGGCCGGGGGCCGGCGCTGGCGCTCCTGCTGGCCGGGCCGGCACTGTCGTTGCCGAGCATCCTGGTGATCTACAAGGTCGTCGGCTTCAGGAAGACGTTCGTGTTCTGCCTGCTGGCGGTTGTCATGTCCACGCTGGTGGGCTGGCTGTTCGGCATGCTGGCCTCTTGAACAGGCGGGCGGGACTGCCTATCGGACGGCGTGATGGAGGGCCGCGCTGGGCCCTTGAGGACGTGGCCGCCCGCACGCGAGAGTGAAACCTGTGACACCTGACGGCAACAACCACGGAACGGCGGCAGGGCCCTCCCGGGGGCTGGGCGCCTTCGAGAAGTACCTGACCGTCTGGGTCCTCCTGTGCATCGGTGCGGGGATCGTCCTGGGCATGGCCGCGCCCGGCGTGGCGACGTTTCTGGACGGCCTGGCCATCACCGTGAGCGGCGCGCCGGTGGTCTCGGTGCCCATCGCCGTGTGCCTGTTCTTCATGATGTACCCGATCATGGTGAAGATCGACTTCGCCGAGGTCCTGAAGGCCGGCCGCAGCGGCAAGCCCGTCCTCCTGACCCTGTTCGTGAACTGGGCCGTCAAGCCGTTCACCATGTACGCGATTGCGCTGCTGTTCCTGGGGACGGTGTTCCGCGGCCTGATCGGCCCGGACGCGGTGGACCACGTGAAGATGCCTCTGGGGCTGGACCTGCCCCTGGGCGCGACGCACGGGGCCGGGACGGTCGTTCTCGCCGACGGCGTCAAGATGCTGGCGGTCCCCCTGTGGCGGAGTTACATGGCGGGGTGCATCCTGCTCGGCATCGCGCCGTGCACGGCCATGGTGCTGGTGTGGGGCTACCTGGCCCGGGGCAGCGGCGGCCACACGCTGGTCATGGTGGCGATCAACTCGCTGACGATGCTCCTGCTGTACGGTCCGCTGGGCGGGTACCTGCTGGACGTGGGCCAGTTGCCGGTGCCGTGGCAGGCGCTGGCGCTTTCGATCGGCATCTACGTGGCCCTGCCGCTGGCAGCGGGCTACGTGTCCCGGCGATGGATCATCGCGGCCAAGGGCGAGGCCTGGTTCAAGGAGAAGTTCCTCCACGTCCTGACACCCGTCACGATTCTTGCATTGCTCGTGACGCTGGTGCTGCTGTTCTCCTTCAAAGGGGAGGTGATCCTCTCGAACCCGCTGACGATCCTGTGGATCGCCATCCCGCTGTTCATCCAGACGAACGTGATCTTCTGGCTGACGTACGGTCTGGCCCGGCTGCTGCGACTGCGGTATGCTGACGCGGCGCCGTCGGCGATGATCGGCGCGTCGAACCACTTCGAGGTGGCTATCGCGACGTCGGCGATGCTGTTCGGCCTGTCGTCGGGCGCATCGCTCGCCACCGTGGTCGGCGTCCTGATCGAAGTGCCGGTCATGCTGCTGCTTGTCCGTATCTGCCTGCGGACTCAAGGGTGGTTTCGCGCGCGCGGCCAAGAAACACAGCCGTGCCATCCGGACCCGGGGGGAACGCCGTGAAGCGAATCCAGGTGCTTGGGCCGGGGTGCCCGAAGTGCATGCGGCTGACAGCCGTGCTGCTTGCCGGCGCGCTCGTGGCGGCTGGTGCCGCCAACGTGTGCGAGGGGGCACCGACTGCTCACGATCGTCAACGGACCATCGCCGGGCCGCCGGGCGTGTGTCCGCCGTTTCATCTGCTCGACGAAGACGGCAATCCAATCGACCCGGTGGGCCACACCAACGCCGATAAGCCCTACTCGCCGCGGCAGACGTGCGGCAAGTGCCACGACTATGAGAGGATCGCCCAGGGCTATCACTTCACGCAGGGCAAGGGCGAAAAACCCACGCCCGATCAGGCCGCACGGTGCCAGTGGGCCCTGACGCCGGGGAACTACGGCGGCACGTGGTGCTCGCCCGCGCCGCTCTACCGCTACCTGTCGCCCAAGAAGAACGCCTCGCCCCGCACGATGGACATGACGTCGTTCAGTTTCATCACGGCGGGCTGCGGCCTGTGCCATGCCGGCGGCGGCAGCGCCGAGTTCGACCGCGACGGCAAGCGGTACGACCGCTGGATGGCCGACCCGGCGAGCGGCCTTTCGCCCGGCGGCGAGAACGGCTTCGATGGCGACTACTACCAGGCCCGATGGAGCGAGACGGGCGTACTGGAGGCCGACTGCCTGCTGTGCCACCTGCCGGAATACGGCTTCGCCGAACGCAAAAAGCAGATCAAGGCGCTGAACTTCCGGTGGGCGGCCACCGCGGCCGCGGGCCTGGCTGCGGTCACCGGCTCGGTGGCCGACGGCGGACCGGTGACCGTGACCTACGACAAGACGAAGTTCAACCCGGACGGCACGCTCTCGCCGCACATCGTCCGTGAGCCGCGAAACGAGGCGTGCCTTACGTGTCACGCCAAGCCGGGATGGAAGAAGCGCGGCGCCAACTTCCGCGCCCGGACCGACGTGCATCTTCGCGCTGGCATGAAGTGCGTGGACTGCCACCCCGCCGGCAGCGCAGCCGACGACCCACGCATCAGCGGCAAGGAAGCGCACCAGATTGCCAAGGGCGACGATCCGGGGGGCCACGTCCGCGACGACCTGGACAACACGATGCCGGACTGCGCCGATTGCCATAACACCGGGCGCCTCGGTGCGCCCGTAGCCGCGCATCGATGGCTGCCGCCGTTGCACCTTGACAGAATCGCCTGCCAGACGTGCCACGTGCCCGAGCGGACCGTCAAGGCCGCTCTCGTCCAGGCGGGCGACGTGTTCAACCCCGGCACGAAGATCCCCACCAAGGGAAAACATCTCTGGACCTTTTACGGGCCCGACGGCACCTACTGGAACCACTACGGCGACCTGGAGATGATGGGCTACGACGACAAGCCGACGCACCGGTTCCGGCCCGTCCTCGCGCGCTACAAAGACAAGATCTACCCCGTCAATCGCGTCCACACCGCCTGGCCGGCCATCGAGACCGGGGGCAAGGTGCGCCTCATGCAACCGAAGATGGGCGACATCTACAAGATGTGGACCGCCCACGTGGCGGACGCCTCCAAGTACCCGGCACTTGCGAGAATCAGCGACGACAACGGCGACAGTGTACCGGAAGTGAACCGGCCCGAGGAGATCGATGCCCTCATCGCGTCCGTCACGAAGATGCTCTCCGAGACCGGCTACCCGATGCAGGGAAACCGCGTCGTCTGGGTGATGAACGACCGGGTCTATTCGTCCGGCGTCGAGTATCGCCAGATCGCCAAGCATCCCTGGGAGGCATCGCCTTACGGGAACGTGCACAAGTACAACCACGACATCTACCCGGCGCGGGCGGCGCTCGGCAGGGACGGCTGCGCCGATTGTCACCATCCCGACTCGCCGTTCTTCTTCGCCTCCGTCACAAAGTACCGGTTCGACGAAAACGCCAGGCCGGTCACCGAGCCGCAGTACCGACTGCTCGGGCTCAGCGGCACCTGGGTCCGGGTGGGGGCCTGGCGGGAGGCCTACCTGAAACCGATCGTGTACGCCCTGCTGGTGGTCCTGGCGTGTGTGTTGGTGGCCCTGGTGGGCGAGTACGCGGTGGCGTACCTCTCGGCCCCGGCCCGGCCGGCGGGATGGCTCCGGGCGTTGCCGCTGGTGGTGGCCGTGGGCGCCGGCGCCATGGTCCTGCTGATGCGACGGGAACCGGGCCTCTTGGCCTACGCGTTGCCCACGCGGTTCTGGCTCGACGCCCATCATTTTCTGGTGGCGATGGGCGTCGTGGCGGCGGGGGCGGCCGCCCTGGTGCTTCACCTGCCGGCCCACGCGGCCCGGGGCGGGCCGGGCGCCCGCTGCCGGGCCTGCCCCGCCGCCTGGCTCCTCGTGGCGGGATTGGTGGCGGCCGGGGCGGCGGGGCTCGTCATGCTGCTCAAGCCGGCGGCCCTGCCCGCCCTGACCTGCGCCGGGTACACCGTGTTCGATGCCGCGCTCGGGCTGGTGCTGCTTGTGGCCGCGTGGCTGGCGGTCCAGGCGGCCTGCCGGAAGGCGTTCTCACGCCCGTCCGCCGCCGCCCCGACCATTGAACCCAAGGCAACCCATTGAGCGTGCAAGAAAGGAGCCCCACCGTGAAGACGATCCAAGTCCTGGGCACCGGGTGCCCCAAGTGCAAGAGACTGGCCGAAACGGCCGAGGCCGCCGCGAGGGCGCTCGGCATCGAGTATGAACTCGTGAAGGTCACGGACATCACCGAGATCATGACGTTCGGCGTCATGATGACGCCGGCGCTCGTGATCGACGGCGAGGTCAAGGTCGTCGGCAAGGTGCCGAGCGAAGACGAGATCAAGGCCCTGCTGGCGTAGAGGCCTTGCGTTGGGCGCAGAGGCATGCGCGGTAGGCCGGGCTGCCCACCGCGCGGTAAACTGGAGGTCGTGCCATGAAACCGAAAACCATTGTAGGCGTCGTCTTACTGGTCTTTGCGGCCGCGAGCCTCGTGTACCTCGTGGCGGCCGAGTTGTCCAAGACCGACGAGCCGGCCGGCGCCGGCGGCGCACCACCGACGGACTTGCCCGACGACGCCGTCGTCGTCACGTACTTCCTGAGCAACTTTCGCTGCCCGACGTGCCTGAAGATCGAGGCGTACTCGAAGGAGGCCGTCGAGACGGGCTTCGCCGACGCCGTCAAGGACGGCCGGCTCGTCTGGCGGGCGGTCAACACCGACGAGCCGGGCAACAAGCATTTCCTCGACGATTACCAACTCGCCGCCAAGGCGGTCGTGGTCTCGGTGCGGCGCGGCGGCAAGGAAGTCAAGTGGAAGAACATGGAGGACATCTGGTTCCAGGTGGGCGTCAAGGACGACTTCCTGGCCTATATCCGGACCGAGGTCGCCGCCGCCCTCGGCGAAGAGAAAGGCACGTGATGGAAACGCTGCTGCTGGGAACCGTGTCGGCCCTCTGGCTGGGGATTCTGACCTCGATCAGCCCGTGCCCGATGGCGACGAACATTGCCGCCATCTCGTTTATCGGCAAGCGCGTCGGGCGGCCGCTCCTGGTCATCCTGTCGGGCCTGCTCTACACGCTCGGCCGGACGGTGGCGTACGTGGCGGTGGCGGTGGTGGCGGTCGGGGGACTGCTGGCGATACCGGCCGTCTCGGATTTCCTCCAGACGTACATGAACCGGCTGCTCGGGCCGGTCCTCATCGTCGCCGGGGTGGTGCTGCTGGAACTCGTGCCGATTCGGTTCTCGACCTCCGTCGGGGGCGAGCGGGCGGAGAAACTGGCCGAGAAGGGCGGACTCCTGGGAGCGGGGCTGCTCGGGATCCTCTTTGCCCTGTCGTTCTGCCCCATTTCGGCGGGGCTGTTCTTCGCGAGCCTCTTGCCGCTTGCCCTGAAGCACGAGTCGCGGCTGCTGCTTCCGACGGCGTTCGGCGTCGGGACGGCGCTGCCGGTCGTCGTCTTCGCGGTGGTTATCGCGCTGAGCGCCCGGTCGGTGGGCAAGATGTACGGCGCGCTCGCGAAGGTCGAGTGGTGGGCGCGCCGGATCACGGGGGTCTTGTTCCTCCTGGTCGGCGTCTACTACTGCCTGCTCTACATCTTCGGCATCACGGCCCTGCAGCCGTGGAATTAGAACGACGTCATTTGTCATTGGTCACTTGCCACTTGCAGCAAGGACACGAGTCGGCCGCCATACGGGACGGAATGACGCGGCGATTCGGGACATGAGAACGGAAGGAGAATGACGATGGCATCCGATTTGACGAGACGAGGATTCCTTGGGGCCGCCGGTGCGGCTGCCGTCGGCGGAACGATGGCCAGCGCGGCAGCGGCGGAAGGTGCCGCCGGCGCCGGGAAGGAGAAGGCGATCAGGATCGTCGGCGTCTCGTGCAGCCCGCGGCCGGGCAAGACCACGGCCCAGGGGCTGGGCATCTGCCTGAAGGCAGCCAGGGAGTCGGGGCCCAATGTCGAGACCGAACTGGTGGAACTCGCGGGCCTTAACATCCCGGTGTTTGACCCGGCGGTGCCCGGCTCGGCCGACTTCGAGAAGGTGGCCGCGAAACTGGACGATCCGAAGGTGGCGGGGATCATCGTCGGCACGCCCGTCTACTTCGGAAACATGTCGTCGCTCGCCAAGGCGTTCCTGGACCAGTGCATGGTCTTTCGCAAGAAGGGGCTGGCGCTGGGCAACAAGGTGGCCGGCGTGCTGGCGGTCGGCGGCGTCCGAAGCGGCGGACAGGAAATGGCCATCCAGTCGGTCCAGGCAGCCCTGTTGTGCCAGGAGATGATCGTCGTGGGCGACGGCCGACCGACCGCCCATTTCGGCGCCACGCTGTGGAACCAGGGCGACGATGTCTCGGGCGACGAGTTCGGCGTCACGACGGCGAAGAACCTCGGCCGCCGCGTCGCCGAGGTCGCCCTGCGCGTGAGCGGCGCAGCGGGGTAGGCACACGGAAGCCCTTGCTGTTTGCGGTACGTCTTCGGCGTGACGGCCCCCCAGCCGCGGGGGCGGAACGACGTCATTTGTCACTGGTCACTTACGGCGGGAAGATCGCGCCGCCGGTCCGTCACCAGTGACCAATGACAAGTGACCAGTGACATTTTCCTTGCCGCCGGCTCCGGCCGCAGGTATGCACGTTGCCATCCGAATCGGACGGGGCAGATACGAAAGGGCGGACGATGGAAGTCGGTTTCCTGACGGCGTGTATGCGCGACGAGTCGCTCGAGGACATCATTGCATGGGCGGGCGAGGCCGGCGTCGCGAGGCTGGAGGTGACGCTCGCGCACCTGGGCAACGATACGCCCGAGCGCGATGAGGCCGTGCAGCAGGCGCTCGACGCGGCGGGCGTCGGCCTCTCGAGCGTGGCAGCCTACGACGCGAAGATCCTCGAGGACCCCCAGAAGGGCCTCGCGAACCTCAAGGCCGCCATCGACCGGTGCGCGCGGCTGGGGACCGACGTCTGCTGCGCCCTGGCCGGCATCGCACCCGAAGGCATGACCCGCGAAGACGCCATCGAAGGCCCGTTCACCGACATCTTCGGCCCGGCCTCGGAGCACGCCGAGCAGGCGGGGGTGACGATCGCCCTGGAGAACTGGTTCGCCACGCTCATCATGCACTTCGACCATTGGGACCACGTGCTGGAACGCGTGCCGAGCGCCCGCCTGGGCTTCAACTACGATCCGTCGCACCTGGCGTGGCAGGGCATCGATTACCTGGAAGGCGTGGAGGTGTACGCCTCGCGCATCGTCCACACGCACGCCAAAGACACCGAGATCCGCGACGACGTCCGCCGCCGCATCGGTGTGCATGGCAAGGGGTGGTGGCGGTACTGCATCCCCGGCCAGGGCTGCATCCGCTGGGGCGAGTACATCGCCCGCCTCCGCCGCATCGGCTACGACGGCGTGCTGTCGATCGAGCACGAAGACGGCTTTCTCGGAGCGAAGGAAGGCGTGCTGCTGGGGAAGCGGTATCTGGAGCAGTTTATCTAGCGGCGAACGCTGAACACTCAGCACTCAACGTGCAACGCGGAAGTGAAGCCAACCCGCCGGGCAAGCCCGGCGGCTAACTTTGCGTCCGCTGGCGCCCTCCCGCCTCCGCCCTCCAGCCTCCGGTCTCCAGCCTCCGGTCTCCAGCCTCCAGCCTACCCGTACACCTCCTTCGGCAACGGCAGGCTGCGGCCTTCGGCGGCGGAGCGTTCGGCGGTTTCGATGACGGCGATTGTCTCGCGCGCCTGGTCGGCCGTGACGGCGAGCGGTTCGCCCATCAGCAGATGGTCGGCGATGTTGCGGTAGTACTCGGCCCAGCCGCGCCGCTGCTTGGCGGGAATCTCGCCCTCGAATTTCACGCCCGAGGCGTAACTCGTCACGCGGATCGTCTTGTCGTCGGTCGTCTCAAGGCCGCCGAGCGTTCCGAGCACGCGCCACCGCGCCTTCCCGACGGCCGCCAGGCTCGACTGCTGAAGGTCGGCCACCGTGCCGTCCTCGAAGCGGAGAAGTGCCCGCGTGGCATCCTCGTTCGTCACGTGATGCCACAGGAGTTTGTGGAAGCACCCCGTGACCTGCGTCACCTTCTTATCGACCAGCCGCAGGACCCAGTCGGTGAAGTGTGCCCCCCAGTCGTACAGCGCCCCGCCCGAGACGGTCTTGTCGCTCCGCCACCAGGTGCGCGGCCGGTTGTAGCCGCCGAAGAAGCACTCGATGTGGTACACCCGGCCCAGGAGGCCGCGGTCGATGATGTCGCGAATGGCCAGGTAGTCGCCGTCCCACCGGCGGTTGTGGAACACGCTGAGCATGACCTTGGCGCGCTTCGCCGACCGGATCATCCGGGTCGCCTCGTCGGTCGTGATGCAGAACGGCTTCTCGCTGACGACGTGTTTGCCCGCCTTCAGGCACTTGAGGCTCGTCTCGGCGTGCAGGTTGTGCGGCAGGATGTTGACGACCAGGTCCAGGCCCTTCATCGCGAGCATCGCCTCCAGCGACGTGAACGTCCGGATGCCGGGCAACTCTTCCTTGGCGGCCTTCATCCGCCGGGCGTCGATGTCGCAGGCGGCCACGACCTTGAGGCCCGCCGTCCCGTTGATCCACTCGGCGTGTCCCTTGCCCATGTTGAAGGCGGGTCCGTAGCCGAGCAGGCCGCACCGAACAGTCCGCGTGCGGTCGAGTTCGGCCCCTTGCGTCCATTCGAGGCTCCTGGCGAGCAGCCGCTGAAACTCCGGATGCCGCCACGCCCTGAGGTCATGCCCGTTCGCCAGGTACACCACCCGCCCCGCCCCGTGCCGGCGCACGAAGGCCATCGGCATCTTCTTGCCCTGCCAGAACGTCTCGGCCAGGAGCGTGCACCGGGCGGGATCGTAACCCTGGAGGTGATACATCTCGTCGGGGATGGTGAAGTCGGGCATCCGGGCCGTCAGGTAATGGTCGCCGTCCACGATCTCGACGGGGAACTCGTGGAAGTGCGGATGGGTCAGGAACTCGGCGTTCAGCATCTCGACGTAGGGGCGGCTGTCGCGGAAACTGTCGGCCGCCGAGTGGACGCCGATGAGGCCGCCCCCGTTCTTGACGAAAGAGAGGAGCCCCGTCTCGCGCGGCTCCGTCAGGTCGCTGCGGAAGCCGGTGGTGTAAATGATGACGGCCGAGTAACCGCTCGCCGGCAGCGCCGCCAGGGCGTCGAGGTCGCGCGTGACGGTCAGGCGCCACCGCCCCCCGCGCGCCTTCAGGAGCGCATCGAGGACCTCTCCGGCGGCCTCGTTGGCGTGCCACGGTCCGCCGACGAGCATGAGGACCTTCTTCGCCTTGGCCCTTGCCCTGGCGGGGGTCTTGCGTTTCGCTGCCATCTTCGCGGTCGCCTTCTTCTTTGCCATCGAATGCCCTTTCTGTTGCTGCGCGGGCGCGCGCTGCCCACACGCGATATGCAGGGCGCGAAACTACGTCGGGAGGCAGGCAATGCAAGGGAATTTCGACGCACGGGGTAATGCGTAATGCCCGCAACGCCTGAGTCACGGAGGGTGGCACGGCAGCCCGAAGGGCGGCCGTGGACGCTCATCGCGCCGCACGGCCGCCCTTCGGGCTGCCGTGCCACCCGGCGAGGAAAAGGCTCCTGGAGCCTTCTTGCCGGCTCAGATGTGGACGACCTCGATCCCGGCCAGTTGGCAGTAGGCCTTGAACTTGTGTTCGAGGTCGCCGTAGATGAACAACTGGTGGAACCCCTTGACGTCGCGCGGATCGGCCACGCCGTCCACCTCGCATTCGAGTGAGGTGTGACAGCCTCCGGATGGCGGCGTGTCGATGTTCCGCAGGACGCGGCCGGTGCCGAGGATGATCTTCCGGGGCCCCTCAAACTTCATGAGCGTAATCTTCTGGCCCACGCGCCACAGCACCTGCGGCGAGACGCCGAGGGCCGATTCCGAGTGGCTCCGCAGAATGAACGGCTCGTGCGGCTTGTCGAAGCCGTCGAGACGCGTCGGGGACGTGCAGTGCGCGCCCATCAGCGTCCCGTTGACCGTGTTGGGGGCCGGGTCCTGCATGAACCCCGGCCGGTCGCACAAGTACGCGGTCAACCTCAGGGAGATGGCGGCATTCCAATCGGCCTCGCAGCCGCCCACGCTCCCCTCATCGAGCAGCCGCAGGAACGCCATGCACGGCGGGCACGGGATCCGCTTGCCGCCGATCAGCGGCAGACAGTTGATCGAAATGCCCTGGCACTTCTCCGCCTCGATGAGTTGGCGGCACGCGACGTAGTTCTTCGCCGAATTCAGGATGTCCTCTTTCGACGGCTCGACGATTCGCTTGGCCTCCTTGGTGTAATAGTCGGCGATGGCCCGGACCTCGTCGCCCTCCTCGACCTTCTTCAGTTCCTCTTCGAAGCGGACGTGCGGCACGTAGTGCAGCGTTGTGCCGAGAGGATCGAGCGGCTTGTCCTCGACCTTCTTGCCCGTGACGACGCAGATCCGCGCGTGTTGCATTCGCCAGACGGTGCTCAGCAACTGAAGCGCCGTGCCCAGCCACTCGACGTCCTGCGTCGCGCCGACGAAGGCGTGGGTAGACTTGCGGCTGTGTTGGAGATGGCCGGTGAACGACGTGCCCATCGGGCTGAACACGACCGTCGGCACCTCGCCGCGCTTGTCGAGGAAGTGGTTGGTCGGCTTCCACCCCGAGTTCAGGCACATGTTGGTGACGACGACGCCGTCGGGCTTCGCCTGTTTCATCCGTTCCAGAAAGGCGTCAACGTCGGCCGGGTTCGAGAGGGGTTTGTCGGTGAGGTCGAGTTCGACGTCGAGGCGCTCGGCGGCCGCCCGGAGCACCTTCGTGTATTGGTCCTGGCGGGCCGCGATGTCGTACGACGCACCCGGCCAGCCCATGAAGTACCGGTCGAGGTCGGGGCGCGTGAAGACCGCCATGATTCGGGCCTTCCCCGGCGGTTTGGGTTCGGCGGCCAGGAGCGACGAAGCGAAGTCGAACAGCCCCATCTTCATCGCCAGGGCCGACGCGCCGAGACCCGTCAGAAAACGGCGGCGGTTCAGCGCCAGTGGACAGCCGGAAACGTGTGTGTCGTCGAACATCGCTATTCCTCCCGTCTGCGGGTCCCGGGCGAGCGCCGCACCGGGCGCCCCGCCGTCGTTCCTACGTTTAGTGCCGCCGCACGGCGGTGTCAAGAGAACTCGCGGCCCGCTACCTGGGGTCTGCCCGGCACAAGACTGAAAGACGCCGATGATGGGTTGCGGCCGCGCCGCCCGCCTGTTATGTTACACGGGTTGAACGCTCACGACCCCGAGGCACAGCCGTTCAATAAGGAGGAGTCCCATGGGCAAGACGGCGTTTCTCGTACTGTCGGCCGGTTTGTTGCTGGGTCTGGCCGGCGCGGCCTTGACAGGCGCGGCCGCCGGCGCCAAGAATGAGTCGGCGGACCTCGACACCGACCCGCACCTGGCCGGGCGGTGGACGTTTGACGACGCCGCCGGCACCACCGCTGCCGACGCCTCCAAGCACGGCCGCAAGGCCACGCTCAAGGGCGGCCTGGCGTTCGATAAGGATTCCGCCGTCGGCCGCGCCGGGAAGGCGCTGAACTTCGACGGCAAGGCAGCCATCGTCGAGATAGCAGGCTACAAGGGCGTCAGCGGCGCGCAGCCGCGCACCGTCGCGGCATGGATCAAGACGAAGGCCTCCAAGGGCGAGATCCTCTCCTGGGGCCAGGACGAGTTCGGCAAGATGTTTACCTTCGGGTTTGTCCGCGGTCGCGTCGGCGTGACGCCAGGCGGCGGGTACCTCTACATGAACGACCCGGTCAACGACGACGCGTGGCATCACGTGGCCGTGGTGGTGGAAGAGGCCGAGCGGCCGAACCTCCACGACCACGTCAAACTGTACAAGGACGGCCAACCGGCCACCATCCACGATATCGGCCTGCTGGACCTCTGGCCGATCGATACCGGCGAGGCGCTGGACGTCCGGATGGGCAGGGGGTTCAACGGCCTCATCGACGACGTTCGCATCTACGACCGGCCGCTGTCGGGCGACGAGATCAAGGCGCTGGTCGCGCAGACGGGGTCCAAGTGACCGGCGAGACAGGACCGGGGGGGCAGGATGTGCGGCCGGCCGGGTTCGCGGGCCGCGAAACGTCGGACGACGACGAAAGGAGATGATCGGATGCAAGATCCACGAGTGACCCGCCGTGCCTTTTTGGGCAAGAGCGCCAAGGCTGCCGCCGGTGTGGCGGTCTGCATCGGCGCCGCCGGCACGGGCGCCGCTGCCGCCGCCGGGGCGGTCGATACGTCGAAAATCCTCAACTACAACCCGAACATGGAATACCGCCGCCAGGGCAAGACCGGCCTGATGGTCTCGGCCGTCTGCCTGGGCGGCCACTCGCGGGCCAGGGGCGAACTGCGGCACGACATCGTCAGCCGCTCCATCGACGTCGGCATCAACTACATCGACGCCTGCACCCACGGCGAGGTGTGCCGAGACGCCGAGGCCCTCAAGGGACGCCGCGACAAGATGTACCTGTCGCTGTCGCATTGCGGCAACGAGATACGCAATGAGAAGTTCCGCACCGCCAAGGTCCTGCTGGAAGTGCTCGATAAGACGCTGAAGGACTCGAACCAGGAATACACCGACCTGTGGCGCATCACGTGCTACGAACCGGGCGGCCGACACACGTTCAACACGGCCTGCGAGATGATGGAGGCGATGGAGACCGCCAAGAAGCAGGGCAAGGCCCGGTTCATCGGGTTCAGTACGCACGATCGCCGCTGGATCAAGTTCATGATCGAGTACTTCCCCCAGGTTGACGCGGTCTGCTTCCCCTTCACCACCATGAGCAAGACGGCACAGACCGACAGCGTCTTTCCGGCCCTGAAGAAGTGCGACGTGGGCGCCTTCGGCATCAAGCCGTTCGGGGCCGGGTCGCTGTTCAGGGGCGACAACGAGGAAAACAACCGCCGCGGACGCCTCGCCATCCGGTACATCCTCCAGTCGAACACCGTCATCCCCATCCCGGGCATGAACAGCGTTGACCACGTTGACAACGTCGCCAAGGCCGTGATGGAACGCCGCCAACTCGACCTCAAGGAGCAGGCCGAACTGGACACCGCCGCCCGGCAGATGTGGGCCAACCTGCCGCCCAACTACCAGTGGCTGAAGAACTGGGAGTACGTGTAGAGAACCTCGACCCGACGACAATCCGCAACCGCCGCTGAGGGGACGCTCCACGCCGCACCGTCCCACGGCGCCATGCCAGGAACGGTCGCATGAAATACGCCTCTTTGACGGTGGTCTTGGCCCTCGCTGTCGCGCTGATGGTCGCCTGCGAGCGGCAAGAGACGAACCCGTCGCGTCACGAACGCCAGGTCGGCCAAGCGTCTCAAACCGGCAACCCATCCGGCGGCGGCGAGGAACCGTTGCTGCTGTTGGATGACGAGCCGCTCCTGTTGCTCGACGGCGGCGAAGAGGTGTCGGCCACGCCGAAAGGGCCCGTCGCCGACAACAGCCGGTGCCACGTCTGCCACCTGGACTACCAGAAGGAGGAACTCGCGCTGGTCCACGCGCGGGCCAATATCGGCTGCGCCGGCTGTCACGGCGACTCCGACGCCCACATCGCCGACGAGTCGTGGGCCGACGGCAAGAACGGCACCGCCCCCGAGACCATGTTCCCCAAGCCGAAGATCAACCCCTTCTGCCTGGAGTGCCATCCGAAAGACGAGATCGGCAAGAAGAAGGACCACAAGAAGTTCTTCGCCGGCACCGTCGAGGAGAAGCACTGCACCGACTGTCACGGCGACCACCGTCTGCCCAAACGCAAGTGCAAGTGGAAGTAGAGCGCGGCAGGCGCCGGCGACCTCGTCCGGAGCGCACCGCATGGATGAGATCCCGCTGTCGGACTACGGTACCGCGTCGAGCGTTCCGTCGCCGGTCAACCGGATGATGGCCGCCTTCGCCGCCGACTTCCGGGACGGCACCGACATCAACCTCGGCGTCGGGTACGTCAACGAGCGGACCATGCCGTCGGCCGAGACCGAGCAGGCCCTTCACGAGGTCCTTGCCCGGCCCGAACGGTACCGGCGGCCGCTGAACTACGGCGGCCCGACCGGTTCACGGAACCTCATCGCCGCCATCCGCCGCTGGCTCATCGAGAACCGGGTCGGCGGCCTGACCGAAGAGGCCCTGGCCGGCCGCCGGATCATCATCGGTCCCAACGGCGCCACCAGCCTGCTGGAATCCGCCGCCTGCGTCCTGCCGCGCGGCATCGTCCTCACGTCCGACCCGATGTACTACATCTACACGAACTTCCTCCAGCGGCGCGGATTCGATCTCGTGGCCGTCCCGGAAGACGACGAAGGCCTTCGGACCGATCTGCTGGCCGACAAGATCGCCGCCCTCGGCGACCGGGCCACCGACGTCTCGTTCTTCTACGTCGTGACGATCAACAACCCGTCGTGCGCGATCCTCTCGAACCGCCGCCGGCACGCCCTCGTGCGGACGGCCCGGCGGCTGTCGGAACGCCTCGGCCGCAGGGTGCCCGTCATCCTCGACCGCGCGTACGAGGACCTCGTCCACGACCCGGACGTTGAGCCCCTCGACTCCGCCCTGCTGCACGACGCCGGCGGCATCGTCTACGAGGTGGGCACGCTCTCGAAGGTGCTCGCACCCGCGCTTCGCGTCGGCTACATGATCGGCGCGGACGGCCCCTTCGTTGCGGCGATGATTCAGCGGACGAGCGACGCGGGGTTCTCGGCGCCGCTGATCACGCAGGAGATCGCCGGCTGGCTGCTTGAAAACCGGATCGTCGAGCGGCTGCGGACCGTCCAGGCCGGGTACCGCGACAAGGCCCGGGCCGTCCGCGGTTGGCTACAGGAGTATCTCGGCGACGAGATCGAGCACACCAGCGGCGGCCGCGCCGGGTTCTACTTCTACCTGACCTTCCGCACGGTCGAGACGCACGAGGCGTCGCCGTTCTGCCGATACCTCGCCCGCACGACCGGCGACGAGGCGATCGACGGCCCCGCCGGGGCCCGAAAGCCCCGTGTCGCCTACATCCCCGGCGAACACTGCGTCCATCCCGAAGGCGATCTGGCCGCCCTCGGCCGGCGCCAACTTCGCCTCTCCTACGGGTTCGAGGAACTCGACCGCATCCGCCACGCCCTGCGCCTCATGGCCGAAGCCGTCGCCTACGCCAAGCGCAGCGGCTAGAGCCGTTTCCAGAAAGGTCCTATGACTTTTCCGACGCGGGTGCCACTGGCGGCTTGTCCGCCAGTGTCTCATCAGCACTGGCGGACAAGCC
>DATKXP010000548.1:0-2614 GCA_035529015.1 Phycisphaerae bacterium
CGAAGTAGCCACCGTG
This sequence comes from Phycisphaerae bacterium, assembly GCA_035529015.1. GTDB lineage: Bacteria > Planctomycetota > Phycisphaerae > FEN-1346 > FEN-1346 > JAUVZF01. The sequence continues at coordinate 17 of DATKXP010000548.1, forward strand.
GTAGATCAGCGACTCGCGGACGGCGAGGAAGCGGTCGAGGTTCGGGTCCTGCTCGGCCACTCCGACGAGCCGCCGGGCCTCGAGCGTCGTGTGCTCGTGACCGAAGACCCTGATTTCACCGCTAGTGGTCCGGATCAGGTTGCAGACGGCGTTGATCAGCGTCGTCTTGCCGGCCCCGTTGGGCCCGAGCAGTCCGAAGAACTCGCCCGCCGGGACCTCGAGATCGAGTCCGGCGAGCGCGGCGGTGCCGTCCTCGTAGGTCTTCGAAAGGCCCGTGATCGAGAGGGCTGGAGAATCCTGGTCCACCAGCGGGAGGTTAGGAGAGCGCCCCCAGCGGCTCAGGCTGCTCAGCCTCGGTCCCGCGTGAGTACCGCCCAGTCACCGGCGGGTGTGGTTCCCGATTCGATCTCCGTCCAGCCCCGCGGGCGGGCAAGGAAGGGCGCCACGACCACGTTTCGACTGGTCCGCTCGTCCGCGTAGAAGATCGTCGCGCCTTCCTCCTCGAGCGCCTCTGCGAAACGGCGGCCGGTCTCCTCGGTCGGCACATCCGCGGGCAGAACCTTGCCCTCGCAGCTCTCGTTGGGGAGCAGGTAGTGGCAGAGGTTTGTCGAGTAGGCGGGTGCCACGAGGACCGGCTCCCCTCCTGCCTGGGAGATCGCGGGCTGCAGTCGCTCATAGGCATCGCGAACCGGTGTCGGGCCGTCCCCGTAGCGGAACGGAAGCGCGACCAACAGGATCAGCGGCAATACCGCTGAGCTCGCTGCCGCCCACCGTTCGATTCCAAAGCGGCGGGCGAGAACGGCGGCGGCGAGACCGCCGAGCGCGATCAGGCCGGCCGTCAACCCGAACATGTAGGCCGGCCGCGGGCGCTGGGTGAGGATGATCACGGCGAGGACGACGATCGCGGTCGCGGCCAGGGCGGCCCATGCCCAGCGCTGCCGCCGCAGCATCGGCCGCCAGTGGTCGAGGTCGCGGCGCAGGGCGATCCCGCCGGCGAGCAGCACGGCCAGAAGCCCAACCGCCAGCACGCCCGCCCACCACTGGTTGAGATCGGCGCGCACGTAGTCGGGGTTGTCGTCCCCGGCGGCCGCATTGAACAGCGCGAGTTCGAGGCCTTGCGGCAAGAGCCAGACGTTCCAGGCCGTAAACGCCGCCATCGCACTCGGGTTCTGCCGCCAGGCCTCGCTCAGGGACGGCTCCGGCTCATCGAAGACCTTCGGCATCAGTTCCTGACACTGGGTGAAGGCGTCGCCGGCGAAGGCGTCGGGCTTGCGCTGCAACAGGTTGGTTGTATAGACCTGACAGACGTTGCGGGTGTGCTTCGCCTCGAACGTCTTGGAGAGCATCTCGCCCTTGACGGCGGAGCGTTCGAAGGCGGCCCCAATCAGCGCGACCGCGACGAGCAGCGGCAGGCCGAAGGCAACGGCCAGGGCCCGCGGGGAGGTCCCACGACCCGCCCGCCGCGCGCGGAACTCCGCTACGGCCATCGCGGCGAGGAGGATGACGGCAACGAAGGCCGCCTCCTGGCGGACGACGACGGCGCTGGCGACCAGGAGGCCGATGGCGGCACCGCGGCGCTTCAGAGTGGGATCGCCGGTCAGCAGCAGCGCGGCGCCGACCAGCGGCAGCGCCGCGAACAGATGGACCTCGTAGACGCTGTCGTAGATGATCGGCAGCGACGCCCACCAGCAGGCGCAGCCCAGCGCCGCCCAGGCGGGAAGCAGGCGACGCATCAGCGCCAGAACGAGCACCGCAAGGACGACGACGATCAGCACCCTGTGTAGATAGAGGGTCGTGACGAGATCGTCCGTGACCCACTGCATCGTGCCCAGGAACGCTGTGTAGAGCGGCGACCAGGCGAAGTTGACCATCAGATCGTCGGTCCACAGATCGGAGCTGCGAAAGTAAGAGGATGTGTCGCCGGCGGCGATGTCTCTGTCCCAGACGCTCCAGAGCCCGCGGACTTGGACCGCGAGCAACGCCAGATAGGCGAACCAGGGGTTGGCGGGCAGGCGCCCGATCCTCTCCACCCAACCGGCCGTGCCCCCGCCGGGCTCGGGCTCAGCGTGATCGGTGGCGCTCACGGGCGGACTGCCCCGAGGACGGGCACATACACGAGGGCTTGCGCACGAGGCTCCGGCATGGCTGAGAGGCCGGCTCGGGACTGGGCGCCTCGGTGAAATCGAGGTTGCGAGCGCGCGACGCCGGCGCCCGGCCCGCCTCAGGGCCGCAGGCTAGCAGCGATCTAGGCCCCTCAGAGCGGTCTTGAGGGCGTGCTCGAAGCGGCGGCCGGCGGCCTGCGGTCCGACCCTCAGCCGCTAACGTTCCCGACCTTGCCTTCGACCAGGGAGCCATCCAACCCCTCCACGGATGCGGGACCGACCGAGGGGTCGGAGGCCGCGCCACGCCCCGATTCCGCGACGAGGGCTCCGGGTGTCTGAGAAGGCCGGCGGCAAGAAGGTGGCGGTGGTGATGCCGGCGCTGAACGCCGAGAAAACACTGGCCGCAATGGTTGCCGAGATCCCGTCCGGCTGGGTTGACGAGATCATCGTCGTCGACGACCACTCGGCCGACGGGACCGTGGCGGCGGCCCGCGAG
>DATKXP010000549.1:0-55204 GCA_035529015.1 Phycisphaerae bacterium
TCTCTGGGTCTGGCAGATGTTGCCAAGGGCGATGCCGACTCCGATGCTTCCGAGCAATGCACAATTAAGGATATTCGATGCCGTTTGACCGCATCTCCATCGGCGACGTGCAGCTTATCCGCGGCGACTGGCTGCCGCTCATGGCCGCCATGCCTGCGGCGTCGGTCGATCTCGTGTTCGGCTCGCCGCCCTACGAGGACGCGCGAACCTACGACATGGATTTCAAGCTCAAAGGGCAGGACTGGGTTGACTGGATGGTCGAGGTGGTACGGGCGAGCCTCCGGGTCAGCAAGGGCCTCGTGGGCTTCGTCGTTGAGGGGCGGACGCGCAAGTTCCGCTGGTCTGCAACGCCGGCGCTGCTCATGGCGGACCTGCACCGGGCAGGGGTCCACCTCCGCAAGCCGCCCGTCTACCGCCGCGTCGGCATCCCCGGCTCGGGCGGCCCCGACTGGTGGCGGAATGACTACGAGTTCATCATCTGTTGCACCAATGGCGGTGAGCTGCCGTGGTCAGAGAATACGGCAACGGGACACCCTCCGAAGTACAAGCCGGGGGGCAGGCCGTCGCATCGACAGGCCGACGGGCAGCGCGTTCATGGCCACTACAAACCGCCGGAACTCGCCAACCCTGGCAACATCATCGACTGCGGAGCGGCGGGCGGCGGCAACATCGGCGACGAGATTGCTCACGAGGGCGAGGCCCCGTTTCCCGAGGCCCTGGTCGAGCCGTTCGTCCGCTGTTTTTGCCCGCCGGGCGGGACGGTCCTCGATCCGTTCCTTGGCAGCGGAACGACCGTAGCCGTGGCCCTGCGCTGGGGCAGGAAGGCTATCGGCGTTGACGTGAGGGAATCACAGATTGAGTTAACCAAGCGCCGCATCGAGGCGGCGCAGTAGACCATGTTCTGAGGTGTGATATGGCGAAGTGGAAGGGCAAGAGCCAACAGGAGGCCGGAATCGAACGCCGATTCAGCGAAGCCTTCTATCCCGGCGACTGGTTGAGCGACGATGCCTTGCAGTCTACGCCCCTCTGGGTACAGGGGGCATGGATCAAAATGCTCTGCTCCATGTGGCAGAACAAAGTGGGTCATGTTGAGAAGGCCCGGGACGCCTGGTGCCAGTGGTTGCCATGCACCGCGCACGAGTTTGACGCGCTTGTCATGCACGTTCGGAACGCACATGTCGGAAACGTGCGTTTTCGTAAAGACAAAGTAAGGTTCATTTGCCGCAGGCTGGATAGGCGGCATAAACACAGGCAACATCAGGCTTTATACATGCAAGGGTATCGGGGGAAAGGTTCTTGTAAGAAGGGCGTAAGGAGCAAAAACACCCTCTCTTCTGTTTCTTCTTCTTCTTCTTCTACGGAAGTACAGCCTAAGAGGGCTGTACTTCCTTCAGGAAGCGACGGTGCGGTCTCTGGGGACCGCCCGCCGCCGGAAGGGGTGGAGTCGAAAGAAGCCAAGTTGGCGAAGTTCAGGAAACAGGCGGCAGAACTGTTTGCTCAGCGACCGCCGTTGGACATCAAAGCGAAGGAGGGCAAGTGATGAGTCTTGAGCGCGTCGATACCGAAACGGTCAACAAGTTGGCTGCCGTCATTGAGGCATTCGAGTATTTGCCACCAGACCCCGACGTAATCCACGACGCCTCGCGCGAGATCATGCGGAAGTGTGTTCTCGACCTCCGCGACGCCCGCGCCGAACTCGATATGTTGCGGCGCGAACTTGGCGAATTGCGGGGCGGGGCGGCCTTGTTGTTGGCCTTGGAGCGTGGCATTAAGGAGGCCAAGTGATGCAGAAGACAGGCTGGACAACCCGGTGGTCGGAACTGGACCAGGCATACCCGCGAATCAGAACAGGTATGTGCAGCAACGAGGACCACGCTGAATGCATGGCAGTAGGCAGATGCATTAAGTGGGATGGTGATACGTTTGCTGGACCTGATGATGGGGGCGTCTTGGCCCTCTGTCGGAAGCTGACCATCAGCATCAAGGCACACGACCGCATTCCGACATTCTCAATCGGAGTCTACCGGAACATGAGGACATGGAAACAGTTTGGCGGGAGCGGCGATGCCCCTTCGGCGGCGAAGGAGGCCAAGCGATGAAATCGCTCTATCTGCGGCTCTGGTATTTCTGGCAACTGTGGGTCCGGTGTGCCTACGCCAACATGCCGGAGCGTGGCGAGCGGTGGTGGTCGTGGTGGCGGCGCTGGCACGTCAGGGCTGGCGACGCGTGGGAAACCGCCGACAAACTGGTTCGCATCTGGGAGGACTAGCGATGAAGCTGCGGCGAATCACGAGTTGCGGTGACTGTCCGTTCAGCGTCAAAGTCGATCCTGGCGATTGTCTCATCTGGTGGGCATTGGGCAGGGTGCCGGATGGAAGTTGCGAGGATAGCGAAACGCGCGACAGCATCCGGCGTGTGGTGCTGGCGCATCAGGCGGGGAAGGAGAGTGGGAAATGAGCAAGCAGTATGTGCCAGAACTCGGCCAAGCCGTGTTTGGGGCCGCCTGGTCAGAGCACGAAATGCCCGACTTCGCCAGCGCGCTTTTGGAAACGCTGCTTGTCATGGTCGGCAACGCCTATTGGAACCGTGAGCAAAAGGACTGGGACTGGCTTGTAGACCCGAAGATTCCGGGCATCGAATTTCGGCCCTATTATTGGGGCGACTGCGACTGTGGATACGACGAGGACGAAGAAGAATGGGTAGAGACGCATCCCCACGCTGCGACGTGTTATCAGGCTGACTACGCGGCCCTGTGCGACACATATCCGAAGCGATTCTCCGAGGAGAAGCGCTGGAATCGCGCCGCCCGCGGATTGTGCAAGAAGCACGGCATCCCTTGGAACAATGGTCGGGGCGAGGTCGTTCACTGCACCTGCGGACGAAAGGCAAAATGGGCGACATGGAGCGCCGAGCACAATCATGCCGCAACGTGTTCCTTCGTCCTGCCGAATTTCAAATTCGAGGACGTGGAGATTCGCTGGTACAAGAATCCGGGGCGCGGGATGAGCTGCAATCGGAAGATGACAGAGAGGCAATGGCGGCGATGGTTTGACCGCTGCGTTGGGGTGATTCGTGCGGGAGATGAGGAGATTGAGAAAGGGCGTGGGAAATGAGCAAGCAAAAACCATTGAGCGACAAGGAAGCGGCGAAGGTGGCGCGTTCGACCTACAAGTGTCCGCCAACCGAGACATGTAGGACTTGCGGTCGGCATCTTTGGGATGGTTGGGCGAACACGGCAGAACTCAGATGTATTCTTGACGGAGGGTTAGTAGACACGGAGGGCACGTGCGATGCGTGGGAGGAGCGGAAATGACCCGTGCAATATTCTCGGCACATCCGCGCGGTTGCGGACAGTTTTGCACGGATAGGTTACGGTTGGCCCTTTAGTGGAGGCTGGACATGGAAGGCGAAACGATTTTGCAGGAAGCGCAGCGGCTGGTCTACGGCGAACGCAACGCCGACTACGGCCACCCGGCCGACGACTTCGCCAAGACGGCCAAAATCTGGACGGGCATCCTCCTGCCCAAGTTGCAGGCGGGCGTAGAAATCTCGCCTCAGGAGGTCGGCTTTTGCATGTGCGGGGTGAAGTTGAGCCGCGAGGTCGAAAACCACAGGCGGGATAACCTCGTGGACCTTGCGGGATACGCGGCTACCGTGCAGATGATCGAGGACCGGGGCGAGGAGGTCGTGGAAATGGTTCGCGAGGCTAACGGTGCCATCGAGCATATGGGAGACGACGCATGAAGGTAATCTACGTTGCCGGACCCTACCGGGCCTGCTGTGAACACGAGGTCTACCTGAACATCCACGAAGCGGGAGAACTGGCCCGCAAGGTCTGGCTGCTCGGAGCCGTCGCCATCTGCCCGCACAAGAACACGGCGTTCTACGGCGGCAACGTGGATGACCGGGTATGGCTTGATGGCGACCTGGAGATGATACGCCGCTGCGATGCCATGCTGATGATGCCGGGTTGGGAGCGTTCCACCGGGGCCAAGGCCGAACGCGAACTCGCCGAGTCGCTGGGGCAACCTGTGTTCGAGGAGTTGCACGAACTGGTCAAGTGGCTGGCACAATGGAACCTGGCTACGTCTACATCCTCAGCGCCATCGCCATCGCCGGAGCCGTCGCCAACGTGTACGGCCGCTGGTGGTGCTTCCTGCTCTGGCTCGTGAGCAGTGCGGGGTCGTGCGTCTACACGGCGACGAGCGGCCTATGGTCGCAGTCGGCTATCTGGGCGTGCCTGTTTGTCGTGAATATCATTGGCCTGAGGAAATGGCGGCGGGCCGTTCTGCCGAAGCCGGAAACGATAAAGGATTTGCGATGACCCCCCAAGCCAAATCGCTTTGGACCCACAGCGGGAAAGGAGAAAATGATGCCTGGTCGTCCACGCAGCCTTGTCGGTGATGAGGCACGGCAGTATTGCCAGAAATATCCGACCTCCTCGAATCTTCAGCTTGCCCGGATGCTCCGACGGGACAACCCGCGCCTCTTTTCGTCGATCGAATCGGCCAGGACCGCCGTACGCTACTATCGTGGCGCTTGCGGCAAGGCGAATCTCAAGAAGATGGAGGGGGCGAATTCGGGTATGCCCCGCATTGAACTCCCCGAGCCAGAACCCACAGAATTTGCCAAGTACCAGTTGCCGGGTGACATCGGCCGATGGCTGGTCCTCGCCGACCTCCATCTGCCCTATCACGATTCGGACGCCATCAAGATTGTCCTGGCCTGGGCGGCGCAAAAGAAGAATCGCTGCGATGGGCTGCTTCTCTTGGGCGACTTCGCGGATTGCTACGCCCTGTCGCGATGGCTGAAAGACCCGCGGATGCGGCGCTTCGAGGATGAACTGAGCGCCGCCGGCCAGATGCTGGGCGAGATGAAGCGTGTCGTCAAGCCGAAGCGCATCATCTGGAAGGCGGGCAACCACGAGGACCGCCTGGAAAAGTACCTGATGAGTCAGGCCCCGGAGCTTTTCGGCCTGCCGCAGTTCACCTTCAAGAGCTTCCTGAAGCTGGACGAAATGGGCATTGATTGGGTCGATGCCATGCACCCCATCGAGTATCACAACCTGACGATCCTGCACGGCCACGAGTGGCGCGGGGGCTTTTCGTCGCCCGTCAACCCCGCCCGAACGGCGTACCTCAAGACCCGCGAATGCTGCATCATTGCCCATCAGCACCGAACCAGCGAGCATACAGAGCCGACCTTGCGAGGCACGACGGTCACGTGCTGGAGCGTGGGGTGTCTCTGCGACCTGCATCCCCGGTACAGCCCGCTCAATCTGTGGAACCACGGGTTCGCGGTCGTGGAGTTGTCGCAAGGCTGGCGGATTCACAACTACCGGATTGTGAACGGGGATGTTGTCTAGAGGGCGTGCGTTGGACCCTGCCGTGCTTAACAACTTCGAGGCGGGATGCGACCGACGCCATCCGCGCGGTCTGGACGGGTGGGTGTCGCCGGTACGGTTGCGTTTTGCGGCGTCCGCTCTGCGGGACATGGGCGACGACTTGGAGAATGGCAAGGTTGGGTCCGACCGGGCGCTGGCCATAATGACCATCCGTCTGCTGAGAATTCAGGGTTTCGGGTGGGCTTCAATCGCGCACTTCTGGTCTCTCACGTCCACGGCGGCGCAGTATGCGAGTTGGGAGGGGCGGCGGAAGGTTCCACCGCCACCCAAACCGTTGCCACTCTTTGACCAGATTTTTGACTAGGGCGAAAGGAAGAACCTTGGGAGGCTGACATGGGCGACATGGATTTGGCGCACTACATTCTCATTTTCGTTCTGGTCTTCGTGGTGTTCTATCTGATTGGGTCAGGTCGTTTCTGAGATGCTACAGGGGCTGGACCGTGCAGAAAAAGGACGTGAAAGGTGAGTATCTTCAGCGAAGATGGACTGGAGCGGGTGCATGGTGCGCCTGCGGACTTGGATTGGGACCGCGTCTTTGATGCCCTTGCTTCCGGGCGTCAGATCAAAGACAAAGCCGCACGATTTGTGATGCTTTACCTCCGTATGCAATGCGGCAAAAGTTGGGCGGAAATCGCCGACATCACTGGGATTCTCGCCGATTGCATCGAGCAAGAAGTCGGAAGATTGACTGACATTCTTACCGACCAAGAGGCCAGACGCATCCGCGAAAAGGCGAAAGGGCGCGTCTCAAGACAAGTGAAGCGAACGCTGGACTGTTTGCTTCCTCCGAGTCAGCAAGAAGAATAAGTTGAAAAATTCCTCAAAGATGTAACTCCCTGCCGGTACGTAACTTCCGCATTTGTTCCGACCCCCAAAGTGCTACCCGTTAAGAGATATGGAGGGGGTTGGAGCGCCTCCCCGCCGCGAATCCTGGGGCGATTATCCCCCTGGTCGCCCCGCGCGGTCGCCCGCCCCCTCTAATGTTATCGCGGGGATTTCATGCCCGGACAACCCAAGACGGCCAAGCCGCCGAAGAAGGACTTCCGATTGTCGAGGCCCGAGGAACCCCTGTACGACGCGGCCGACCCGCCCGGCGTCGATGCCGACCCGGAAATCATCAACAACTGGCGGCGAACCGAACTCGTCAAGATGTACCGGGCCAGCATCGAGTGTACCGGCCCGCACAACATCTACAACCTGAAAACCTCTGCCGAACTGATTAACCGCATCGTGGCCTGCATGGTCAAGAAGCCGCAGGACCTCGCCCCCGACCGAACGCCCGGCGTCCGGGGCGCGGAAAGCATGTCCGACGCCGAACTGGAGGCCGAACTCAAGAGTGGCGGTGAGGAAGACTAGACTCGCCAAGGAACTCAGGGCTCGGCGCGACGCCCGTAACGACCCGAACGCCTTCATCGAGTACGTCCGCATCCCCGACGACGAGACCGGCGAGCCCATCCGCCAGGCCAAGCACCACATTGAGATGCAGGCGTTCTTCTCGGCGAACCGCCTGGCGCTGATTCAGGAGCCGCGCTTCCACGGGAAGACCATGCAGATTTTGCCCCGCGTGGCATGGGAACTGGGCCGCAATTCGAGCCTGCGAGTCGCCATTTTCTGTCAGAACGAGAAGATGGCGATCCGCCGCGTGACCCGGTTGAAGCGCCTGATTGACGGCAAGACCGGCCGGCGGGTTCGCAACGTCTTTCCGCACTTGAGGATTGATAGCGACTGGTCCGACCGCCTGAACGAGTTCAGCGTGGTCCGCGACGGCGAGCCGGTGGACCCCAGCGTAGTCGCCTACGGCATCACGGGCTCGGGAACCGGGGCACGGGCCGACCTCATCATCTGCGACGACATGGTGGACCTGAAGAACTCCGGCACGGCGGGGGAGCGCGACAAGGTCTACGAGCGGTTCACCAACGACGTGTTCCAGTACTTGCCGCCGACCGGGCGCTGTTGGGTGCCCCATACGCCGTGGCACGAGGACGACGCCCATGCCCGCATCGTCCGGGAGGCCCAGCAGCGGGACAGCGGTTGGGTCATCCTGACGCGGGCCATCGTCTATGCCGACCCGCCCAAGGGACCGGAGAGCTTCGATCCGCTATGGCCCGAGTACTGGACCGCCGAGCGGCTTTGGATTCGCTACAAGGAGATTGGCGACCGGGCGTTCAGCCACGCCTTCGGCCTACGGGTCATCTCGGACGCCGACCGGGTATTCGCCCGGATACTGTTCTTTGACTACGACGGGATGGTGGCCCTTCAGCGCGACCCCAAGACGCGGCATCCGTTCCGCAGCTACGTCGCGGTGGACCCGGCCTTCTCGACCAAACGCAAGAGCAACTACACGGGCATGATAGCGGGTTGGGTGGACGTGCATGGCGGGGCGTTCCTGCATGACGCCCTTCGCCAGAAGATACCCGACCATCTCTTGGTAAACCGCATCGAGGACTATTGCCGCCAGCACCGGGCGGATTACTGCATCGTCGAGGACGCGGTGGCCCAGCGGATGATCGTTCACGCCTTGCGGGAGCGGGGCATCAAGGTCATCGCGGCCAAGCCGCAACAGGCGGGGCGGGGCTGGACCGACAAGCGGAGTCGCGGCAGCGGCGTCTCGCGGTTCTTCGGCGACGGCACGATTCGCATTGCGGGCCGGCGGGTAGCCGGCGGATTCGTGGCTATCGAACGGATGCGCGAGGCGCATCACCAGTTGGACTATTTCACGGGCGACGACGGGAACGAGGACGACCTGGCCGACGCGGCGATTTACCTGGCCCACAAGGCCGTCGAGCCGTGGGCACGGGCCAAGGCCGAGCGCGAGGCGGACGTGGCCCCGATGGAACTGGACCCGAAGACCTCCTTGATTAAGCAACTTCGGGAGGCCCAGCGCGAGGACATGCCCGAACCGATTTCAAAGAGGATATGGGGATGGAACTGATTGCCGTGGCGGGCGGCTTTCTCGTGTCGCTGGGGTTGGTTATCTGGTTCGCCCTGCGGTCGTTCCGGGTGCTGGAACACATCGCGGGGGAAGTCTTGGCGAACCAAGGGGAGTTGCAGGAGAGGTTCATGGCCCGGTCCTTCGGCGAGTACGCGAGCTTTCGGGGCAAGCCTGAGCGGGCAGCCGAAGCCCCGCCCCCGGACGAGCCGGAACCGGAAACCGAAGAGCACATCATCGTCCCCCCGCCCACGGCCCGCCTGACGGTGTATCCCAATGCCAATCCGAAGTAAGGCCCAGTGGCGCAAACTGGCCGTAGACCGGCCCGACCTTCTGCACAAGTGGCAGAAGGAGTACCCGCGCTCCTACTCGGAACTTCCCGAACGCATTCAGCGGAAGAAGGGCCCGCTCGCTCTGGGCCGACGCAGAAAGCGGCGAAGGTAGATGGCGAAACCATTTGAGTTGATCGAGAGCGGCAAGGAAAACGACAGCGCGGCGGGGAAACTGTCGAACCACATCCTCGACCTGTACCATCGCGCCGAGGCCATGCGGCACGATATGTTCAGCCAGTTCAAGCACTCGCAGTACATCACCTATACCCGGCAACCCTTGACGTTCGACGTGGACGCCCGGGGCAATATCGCGTTTCGCACCGTCAAGAGCCTGCCGCGAATGCCCGCGGCCCAGGCCCACGTCAACATCATCTTCTCGGTTCTGCGGAAGCAGGAATCCAAGTTGGTGCAGCGCGACCTGGACTTCGAGCCGGACGCCTACGGCATGACGCCGCGAGCCATCCAGGCCATGCGGCAGGCCAAGGCCAACATCAAGTACCTGATGGACCGCTACCGCATTCAGCAGAAGTACGTGGCCCTGGCGAACCGCCTGCCCCACTGCGGCAGCATCTACTGGAAACTGTACACCCGGCCCGCAGGCACGGCCAACCCGACGCCGAGCGGCCGGCAAGTCGATATGTGCCTCGTCTGGCCGTGGGAAGTCACGCTCGACCCGGTCAACACCAGCCCCTTCCTCGAAGACCATTACGAGTGGATACACAGTTACGTCCTGACGCCGGACGAGGCCAAGCACCGCTTCGGCGTTGAGAAGCCGCCCACGGAGGCCAACTGGGGCGGCGGGAACATCGACCTGGCGTCCTACGACCTGTTGGGCGCCAACGCCACGAGCGGCACGGGCACCCCGTGCGTCATCGTCCACGAGCATTTCGACCGCCGGCCCGAGACGTTGAAGCAGTACCCGTTCGGCCGCGTGACGATCCTGATGGGCCGGGAGGGCGGCCGGTACGTTCGCAGCGGGCATTCGCCGTTCCGGTTCGACGTGGACCACGGCGAAAGTCCGCTCATCAAACTGAACAACATCGTCGTGCCGGGCCGCTCGCAGGGCATCAGCACGGCGTCGATTCTCCTGATGACGCAACTGGGCTACAACCAGATTTTCAGCGACCTGATGAAGAACCTCCACATCCGCAACAACGTGAAACTCCTGGCGGCGGCCGGAGCGGTCACGAATCCCGAACAGCTCAAGACCGTGGAGCCCGGCGTCATCGAGTACCAGCCGGGGTACGGCGATGTCGAACCGCTGAAGATTCCCGACCCGTCACCGCAATCGTGGACGATGCTGGACCTTCTGAAGAACAACATCCGCGAGACGGTCGGCGTCAGCGAGGTCAACTACGGCGAATCCGTCGGCCGCCTGGACTCGCGGAGCGGCTACGACCTTCTGCTGAGCGAGTCCGACAGCATCACGACCATGATTCTGCGGGCGCTCAAGTACCCGCTGCAAGACCTGATGTGGCGTCTGCTGCGGGCCTATTCGCAGTACGCCTCTCCCGACGAGATGATTGAGATTGTCGGCGAAGAGGGCACACCGGAGCGGGTCCAGGTCTTGAGCGAAGAGATGATGAAGACCACGCGGTTCCGCATCCGCGTGACGGACAGCGCCCTGACGCCCCGCAACGAGCAGGACTTGCGGCGGGAGGCCATGCAGGTCAGCCAGTTGGCCGGCGGGCCGATGGGCATGGCCGGGGCCTACCTGTTCCTGCGGATGACCAACTCGCCGCTGGTGGACAAGATTGCCCCGGAGTGGGCCTACGGGCGGGAGGCGGCTCGGCGCGAGAACCGGGCCATCGGCCAACTGGACCCCGGGGCGGTGGAGGCCCTGATGGCGACCATGAAGGCCGGAGCCGACGAAGCGCCGGACCCGGAGGCGGCGCAGGCGGCCCTGGCCGAGATGATGATGTACGACCTGCCGCACGCCCCGCACGAGTTGCAGATTCACGACGCACACCTCTACGAGCACACGCTTCAGGCCAACGCCCCGGAGTTCGAGCTGTGGCCGGAGCCCCTGAAGCAGACGCTTATCTGGCACGCTCAGGCACACCAGCGTTTCCAGGCATACGGCCCGCAGGCCAACGACGCTTCGCAACTGGCGCAGACCGGGGCGCAGTCCGGGATGCCCAGCGGCGAGAACCGCGTGGAGATGCCTGCCGACAAAGGCGTAGCACCGGCCCCCGTCATGTGACGGACTAGGCCGTTTCCCCTCGGCGCAGCAGCCGCGCCGTTAGATGCGGGAACTATCCGGGCTGCTCGGACTCCCCGTTGGAGATTTTCTTATGCCACAGCCAGACGCAACTACCCCACAGTCGGGCGCTCCCGCTCAGGGAACTACGCCCGCCGGGGCTGCCGACGGCGCGGGACAGCAAGCGTCCCAGGATTACCGGAAGATGTACGAGGACACGCACAAGGCGTACACACAAGTCACGCAACTACTTCCCAAGGACGCGAGAGACGTTCTGGGCAAGCTGCCTGACAACCAGCGCTCGGCGGCCTACGGCATCATCCAGGAGCTTGTGAACTCGAAACTGGACTTGGCAGACCAGTTGACCCAGTTGCGGGCCAACTTGTCCGGGGCGAACCCCGACGAGTCCACTCCGCAGGAGCCGGTCATCCCGACCACCGAGCCGACGGCAGGCACAGAGTCCCCGGCCTTCAAGGCCATGCTCGACGAGGCGAAACGCGAGTTTCAGACCAAGCTCGAAGCATTGCAGCAGGACTTCACGCACCAGCGGCTCACGGACGCAGAACGGTATCTGGCGTCGCGGATGAAGTCGGCAGGTTTCCCCAACGAGGGGCACCTTGCCGAAGCCCTGAAGGTCAGAGCCCAGATGCGGCTCTACGACATTTCTCAGGGCAAGCCGCCGACCCAGGACCAGACCGATTCGCTCTTTGCGGGCGAGGAAGACAGCAACCTGATCGGCTTTGCGAAGGGCCTTGGTTGGGCCCCGCCGCAAACCAAGTCACAGGCGGCGCTGGCCGGATGGCGCTCCGAGGACGTGGCAGAGATGGGCGCAGGCGTCGAAGGCTCGCCCGAAAGCGGGCAGCAGGCGTTCAATCCCGCCACGGAAGACGAGGGGCTGGAACGAGCCCTCTCTGAACTTCGGACGTAACGGCCCGGCGCTCGCCGGGAGCACATAACCGATGGCGATTGACACTGATCGTCTAACCCTGGCGCGGGTGGGGTACTCGCTTGTAACGTACTTCGCCCCGACAGTGGTCAAGTTCATGTTCACGCACTCGCCCCAGGCGAAGTTCATGACGAACCAGGGGTTCGAGTTCAACGCGGGCGACTACATGAAGTTCTCGTTGCAGCGGTCGCGCGACACCAGCACGATCATCGGCAACATCCAGAGCAAGGCTTGGCCGAACGCTGGCCGCAGCTACGGCAAGCGGCTTGAGATTGCCCCGAGCAACCTCAAGGAAATGATGAGTTCCATCAAGTTGGACATCAAGGACCAGGCCCTGATGAAGAAGGGCGGCGCGACCGTTGAGAACCAGTTGCGCGAGCAGATGGTTCAGATTCGGGAGGACGCCGCGCGGAAGGCCGACTTCAGCACGATGGTCCCCTCGACGGGCGTACTGGCGAACATCGCCGGTGCGACCTATGCCAGCACCACCCTGACGATGACGGTGGACACGCCGGGCGCGCAGTTCCTCTATCCCGGTCTGCACATCTGCGGCGGCGGGGCCAGTTTCGTGGCCGAGTCCAGCACGACCATCAAGTGGCACGGCGAGATCGAGAGCCTTAACCGCAACACCGGCGTCGTCAAGTTCGTGGCGGCCCCGGCCAACGGCACGGGTACGACCGTCGCTTCGGCGACGATGGCCAACAACGACCTGGTTTTCATCTACGACGCTGCGGCCAGCACGGCTTGCGCGGGCTACTACAACATCTCGACGTTCATGACCACCAACTTCACGGCGTACAACATCGGCGCGGCCAGCCGGACCTCGGCGACCGCGGGCTGGACGTTCTTCAACCCGACGGTGACCAGCGGGACCGGCGTTGCCGTGACCCTGGAGGACGTGGAGGACGCCCTGACGAACCACGATATCCAGGCCCGCGTTGTGCCGGACCTGGGCATCTGCTACCCGACCATCTACAAGACGCTGTCGCGGGAACTTCGGGCGAACCAGCGGTTCTCGCTGGCCCCCGACCAGATGCCGGACTACGTCCAGGGCTTCAATCACACCTGGATTGCGGCCGGCAAGGGCCGGGTGCCGATTGTCCCGGACGCGACGATGTGGGCGGACCGCATGTACTTCCTGAAGCGCGAGGACTGGAAGCGCGTCTTGCTTCAGGAATGGGGCTTCGTGGACCAGGGCAACGCCCCTGGCGCTGCGGGCATCTGGCAGCTTGACAACGACTACGGGTTCTACAAGGCCCGTGGTTGGTCGAGTTTCAACTACGTCTGCATGCGCCCGGACCGCAACCTGACCTTGGACACCATCACCGCGTAGTTCTTGAGGGGGGCGGCTTCGGCCGCCCCTCCCAACCTTCGTGAAAGGGAAAGGACATGGCGAATCTGACTGCTGCTTCCCGGCTGCTATTGAACAAGATATGCCGCCGGTTCAAACAGTACAGTGTGGGCACGGCGATTGGCAGTGCCCAGGACGTGGCATCCCGCGCGAGCGATGTTGCGATTACGGCGTCGGCCGCTGCGGTTGCGGCGGCGGCCGTTGCGGCTCGCGCAAGCGATGTGGCAATTACGGCCAGTGCCACGGCGGCTGCGGCCCTGCCCAAGGCGGGCGGGACGATGACGGGGCTGGTCCAAAACTTTCAGGGATTGTTCAATCTCAACACGGTCAGCGCGAGCGCCACGATTCCGAAGAGTTACTACGGCGGGGTCATTTGGTGTGACGTGCGGGTAGACCCCGGCAGTTACACGCTTACGACCCCCTCATCGGCTGTCTCGTGGGTCGGCTTCATGACCTATTCCGATCATCCTGCTGGCGCGGCAACCATCACCTTGCACACGCAAGGCAGCGAGACCATCGCCACAAGCGGGTCTGGAACGTGTGCCCGCCTCATCGGCCCCAACCAATCCTTGTTCCTGATGTATGTGCCGCCGGACGGCACGGCGAGTCAAGGGCATTGGCACCCCATCATCGACAACACGTAACAGGTTACGGTTTCTCTAAGGGAGGCGGACATGCGAGTAGCGATTGTGACCGACGTGCCCGAAGGGGCGCAGGTCGGATGGGGCACGGCGGAATCCGTCGGCCAGCAGTTTCATCCGGGCATTCACTGGATCATTCTGGGAAAGGGCCGTCTGGGATTCGACCTGACCGATTTTCAGGCGGCCCATCCCGGCGTGCAGCTCAGCATCGTGGAAGAGTGCAACCTGCCGGAACTGGTGGGCGACGCCGAGTACCTTTGCTGGCTCGACCCCGGCGACCAGTTGACGCTCCCGGCCATCGCCATGATGGTCAAGCTATTGGACTGCCAGCCGACGCACGTTGCGGCGGTCGGGCACATGCAGCTCATCGCGGGCAACGAGCAGCGGATCATCGCCCAGATGGAACCCGCGTTCGAGCAGGCCCAGCGCGTCCTGCAAATCGGCAGTTGGCTGGAAACGAGCGGCACGCTTATCCGCCGCTCGCTGCTTGAGAAGTTGGAATGGCCGCGACCGTTGGAACGGCGGCATTTTGCGACGATAGCCGGATGGGGCGATTTCGCGCGGTATCCGCACCCGACGTTGGTGCGAATCCAGCCGCAAGGGGCGTAATTTTCGGGGAGGCGACATGCGAATCCTGCACATCTCGGACAACTGTTGTATCCGCGTCAAGAAGATGGCGATGGCGGCGCGGAGCCGCGGCAAGCACTGGATCGGCAGCCTGTCGATTCAGAACGTCAGCCTGGGCGACTACTTCGACGAGGCGTACTACTTCCATGACCCCGACTCGCTGGCGTGGCAGGCCCGGCGCATCCAGGCCGATGTCTACCACGTCCACAACGAACCCAACTACCTCGTCGCCAAGGCCATCGAATCGCAGTGCGGCCCGGTAGTCTGGGACGTTCACGACCTGGACCTCGTGCGCTTCGACCACATGCCGGGTGCCCAGAACTCCGAGCAGGAAGAGCGGATGCTCGCGGCGCACGCCGAGGCGGTTATCCTGCCCTGCAAGCGCTACCGCGAAATCCTGGGACTGGGCACGGTCCTCTACTCGTTCTGCGGCAAGCGGCACTTCGGATGGAACGACGACCCGAAAGAGAACCTGGTTCTCCAGGGGCACGTCAACGCGGACAACCGGGCGGGCTACTGGCTGGATTACCGCTACGTCTCGGAAGCCCTGGCCCGCGTCGGCGTGGACCTGCACATTCAACCCGCAGGGCACAGCACGGGCATCACCTACGATACGAGCCGGGCGCTTCAGTACCATTTCGTGCCCTACGAGGCCATGCTGGAGATTATCAGCAAGCACCGCTGGGGCCTCGTGTGCGGCGGCGTCCCCTGTCCCCAGTGGCAGGCGGCAATGCCCAACAAGCTCTTTGAATATTTGGCTCGCGGCGTGGTGCCCGTCGTCCTGTGGGCCGACGAGGCCGCCGAGTTCGTGACCAAGCGCGACATCGGCGTCGTCCTGGAGAAGCCGGAGGATGCGGCGAAGGTCCTGACCGAAGGGACGTGGCAGCGCTGCCGGAAGAACCTCAAGCGGATTCGCAAGGACCTGATGGCCGAGACGCAGGGGGTGAAGCTGATTGCCATCTACGAGCACGCGATAGGCAAGTGGCGGGCGGACAAGGACAAGCAGGAACAGGAAGAGAAGAAGCAGAAAAGGGAGGCGGCAGGTGGTTGATACGTTGGAACATACCGAGAAGGCTTACGACTTTCTGTGGGACGAAGGGCAGGACGTGGCCCCGCACGCCGAGATACAGCGCATCAGCCGGGAATGGTTGCTGGAGCGCTACTGCGACGGCGACTCGGCGGTGGTTGACCGCTGGCTGGGCGACCAGACGAAGATCATTCTGGATGCCGGTTGCGGTGTAGGACATTCGGCCCTTGGCCTTTTCGGCGGGCGACTGCGCGGCAATTACTACGTGGGCGTAGACCTGTCGGCGACGGCGCTTCGGGCGGCGCGGCAGCGGTTCCGGGCGCTGGACTATCCCGGCGTGTTCGTGAATTGTGACCTGATGCACATTCCGTTGCTCGACGAATCCGCCGACATTGTGCTGGCCGAAGGCGTCATGCACCACACCGATTCCGTGCGGGCTGCGATGGCCGAGTTGACACGGAAGCTCAAGCCCGGCGGCCTGTTCCTCGGCTACGTCTACGCCAAGAAGGGACCGGCCCGCGAGTTCACGGACGACCACATCCGGCAGGCCATAGCCGAGATGAGCGACGAGGACGCCTGGAAGGCCCTCATGCCCTTGACGAAGCTGGGCATCGCCTTGGGCGAACTGGACTGCGAGGTGGACGTGCCGGAAGACGTGCCGCTCCTGGGCATCCCCAAGGGACGGGTGAGCATCCAGCGGCTTATCTACTGGCACTTCTGCAAGATGTTCTACCGGCCCGAGTACACCTTCGAGGAATGTCATCGCTGCAACGCCGACTGGTTCAGGCCGCTGAATTGTCACCGCCACACGCCGGACGAAGTGCGGAAGATGTGCGACGCGGCGGGGCTGAACATCGAACGGATGCACATTGAGGAAGCGGGCATCACCATCGTTGCCCGAAAGGGGGAACAATGAGCGACGTACTGGTTGTCTGTTGTGCGGACTGGGCGAACGGGGCCTACCGGGTCAAGCAGGAATTGGACTCGCTGGGCTTGGACGTGGTGGCCTTCAAGGGAATGCCCCATCAGTTCGCTTACGCGGACGAGGTGCCGATGATTCCGGGCGACTGGCGGGGACCGCCTGCGTTCAGCTACGTGCCGCGCCTGAAGCCTTACGCCGAAGCGGCCCGCTGCATCATGTTCATGTCCAGTCAGTTCGTCGAGATGGGCGTGAACCTTGCCGAGAAGAAATGCACCGTGTGGCATGGCGGGTCCGATTACCGGATGCGGCCCAAGCAGTGCAACGACCTGTTCAACCCCTACGTCGAGGTGACGATGATCGGCGCGCCCGACGAGATGGGCATAGGGGCAAAGAACGAGGTCTGGATACCGCTGCACGTCGATACGGCGGGACTTGACCCCGTGTACGAGCGGCGCGACCCGAAGAAGGTGCTGGTCGGCCATTTCCCCAGCAATGCGGGCATGAAGGGCACCGGCCTCATCTGTGCCGTCATGGACAAGCTCAAGGCCGACCCGACGGTTGCCGACCGCTTCGAGTACATCGGCTTGCGGGGCGACGCCCGGCTGAGTTGGCCGCAGCACATGAACCGCGTGCGGCAATGCGATGTCTACATCGACCAGATTATGCCGAGTCTGGGCGGGAGACCGGCAGGGTACTTCGGCACGTCCAGCATCGAGGCGGCCGCGCTGGGCAAGGTGGTGATGGTCAACAACCTGTACCGCGACCAGTTCCATGCGGAGTTCGGGGCTGCCGAACCGATGTGGACGAACACGGCGGAGGAGCTTGAGGCGGCGCTGCGGGAAGTGCTGTCGTGGACGGAGGCCGAGCTTCGGGCCAAGCGCGAGGCGACGCGGGACTGGATGGAGAGGATTCACGGCTTGAAGCCGGTTGCCGAACGGATGTGGGAGAAGGTCTTCGGTCCCATGCTCGACGGGAAGGGGAGAAAGTGTACCAGTACGACGGTTGGAAACGGGGCCACGTCTGCGACGGCGATTATGTCTGGGTCCACCCGCTAAGCAGCAATGCCAAGCGCGGCGGGCCGTGGGGCATGAACGCACACGCCTTCCGCCGCGAAGTCAAGCGCCTGGACCCGCGAATGGACGTGATGCTCTGCCTCCAGACCGGCGGCATCGAGATTCTACGGCTGGACCGCGACCCGCCGATGCGCGTCTGGTCGAGTTTCTATGCAGGCGCGAAGGGCTGGCAGTGGGAAGCGCCGGGCAAGCACGCCATCGAAGGTATCCGCCGGGCCATCTGGGTCGAACACCGCCTGATTGACGCCGAGGACGAGGTCGAGCGCTTGAAGCATCAGCGCGCCACAGACGCCGAGATGGCCGACGCGGACGACCAGACTATGGACGCCGTCGCCTGGGCCAGTAAACGTTATTCCCGACCGTTCTTCAAACGGAGAAAGAAAGATGGAACAGTTTAGCTGGGGCAACACGAAATGCGAGCTTCGCCTGATTCGCCAGGCGGCCGGTTCGGACACCGTGCTGGCGGCGTCGCTTCTGGCGAGCGCCACCTGGGCGGCGGCGGCCCGCGCCGTCAAGCCCAAGACGGGCCGGGCGCGGCTGCTGGTCGTGTGTTGCAGCGGCCAGGCGTCCACGGCGTCGAATACCAACGTCGCCACGCTGACGCCGCTCATCCGCGACGACCAGGGCAAGTTCTGGGAACTGGAACCGGCAAGCCTGACCCTCGACCACCGCCTGCGAATCGGGGCGGCAACGCTGGTTCAGGCCGACCCCGCTGAGTGGGACGTATTCGGTCTTGCCGAAAGCAACATCCAGCAGGCCGCCGCGGTTCCCGCCATTTACATCCGCCTGACCGGCACACTCGGCATTCCCGTCGATATCTACGCCGGCATGTTCTAATCCCTTAGGGTGTAACCCCCAATGGCCTATTTCAATCTGACGCGGACGGAACTCCGCGCCCGGGTTCAGGGCGCACTCGGCTATTCGGGCACGCTCTCGGCGACCGAGACGGCGCTCTACAACGAGAAGATCGACCAGGCGGTCCTCGACGTGATGACCGACCTCAAGTTGCCCTTCGTCCGCGAGGAGGTGGTCTACACCACGACGGCCGATCAGGCGCATATCGTGCTGGACGAGGACTTCGCCGGTCTGGGTCCGGCCGACCCGATTGTCTACACCAGCGAGGGCGGCAGCGTGATGAGCGTGGTCGGCCAGGGCGAGTTCGTCCGCGAGGACGACCTGCAATATACCGATACGGGCACACCGGCCAAGGGCACGTTGCGCTACGACCCGGCGACCGCCCGCTTCTGGCTCTACCTCAAGCCCATTCCTGACGCGGTCTACTCTGTGCGGCTCTATGGCTTTCGCATCGAAAGCGAACTGACGGCCGCGCACGATGTGGCCGCCGTTCCGTTTCCCCCGCAAGTGCTGCATCTTATCACGCTTCGCGCCTGTTACCACATCGCCTTCATCAAGAACCGGGACGATCGGAAGGTGCTTCAGGGCGAATACGAAGGCGAACTGCGACGGGTGGCTCGCGGCGTCGGCGACCGCGGCGCGGGCGGCGACTGGCGGTTCCACGATCCCGAATACTAACCTGGCGGTAGGCAATGGCTAAGCGCCCTCTCGACATCGTCCTGGGCGGGCTGAACACGGCTCGTCCGGCCGAAGACCCGTTGATGGAGGGGCAGGGCACCGAGCTTCTGAACCTCATCCAGCGGAGCGGCCGTCTCGCCAAGCGGGGCGGCTTTCTTGATTACGCCCTGACGGGCTGCGCCTCGGCGCAGGTCTGGGCGCGGTACGTCTACGAGGCCGACGCCACCGAGTACGACATCTGCAAGTGCGACGACGGGGCGCTGTATCGCGCGGCGGGCGGCGGTCCAGGCTTTGCGGCCGTCGGCGGCGAAGCCTCAGGCACGGGTGCGACTCGCGGGAGCTTCTGGCAGCGCGGGAACTACCTGTACTACACGAGCGGCAACAAGAACGTCTGCATCTGGTACGACGGGGCGGCTTGGCACTGCACGCGAATGGGTGCCGACGCGGGGACCAACTCCGTCGCCACTGCGGCGGGTGCGGGGACGGGCGGGGTCAGTCCGGGCACATACCTGTACACCATGTCGGCCTACGACGACGGGCGGCGGTGCTGGGGTCTGCGGGCTCCCTACGGGATATCGAGTCATTACGCCCTGGCCCCGGACAAAGATGTAATCGGCATGACGTGGACGGCCGCCAGTTATACCATCGGCGGCGCGACGGCATCCAAGGTCATCATGTGGCGGGCTCCGGCCATCCTGATGGCGTCGGGTAAGATTACCTACGCCGAAGCCTGGCGGATGGTCAAGGCTACGGACAACGACGGCACGAGCGTAGACGACCTACCCGACAGCGCCCTCGGCGACCAGTACCGGGGCATCGGGGGCATCCCGCCGGCCACGGACATCTCCTGTTACTACAACGACCGGGCCTATTACCTGAGCGGGGCTACGCTGTGGTACAGCGAGCGCGGCCGGCCGGAGATGGTTCCGCAAATCGACACGCGGCTGTTCATCGGCGAGCACGGCGAGCCGCAACCTTACGGCGAGAACCGCATCCACGTACCGGGCCGGGGAACCGGGCTGGGCGTCTACGGCGGGCGGCTGTTCATCTTCACGACCGACGCGACCTACGCCCTGGCGGGCGACGGCCACGGGGCGCAGCTTTACCGCGTGTTCGGCGCGGGCTGTGCCTACCATCACAGCATCGTCGCTTGCGACTACGGCCTGTTCTGGCTTTCGAGCGTCGGCGTCTGCCGCTACTCGGGCGGGCGGTTCGAGGTGTTGACCAAGGACCGCATCGACTTCGACGACACGGCCCAGGTGACGTGCGCCAGCCGGTCGGCTTGGACGGCCAACACCAGCGGGGCGGTCAGCGCCTACGACGGCGAACGGCACATGTACCTCCTGGCCCAGACGCCCGACGGTACGGTGTCCGGGACGAACCCGCGATTCATCCTCTACTACGATTGTCGCACGGAAACTTTCGGCCGCTGGTCGATGGCGTTTCAGGGTGCGAGTTACCACATCTACAGCATGGCGAACCTGACCAGCCGCACGGCCAAATCACAGTTGCTCCTTTCGGTCGGTTCGACGGCCTACTACTACTCGGCCAGTTCGCAGGACGCGGGCAGCAACTTCTCCGGCCTCTGGTACGGCTGGTTCGGCCAATCGGACTTCGACCTGACGAAGAAGTGGGGCGACCCCGACATCCTGTTCACGAGCGGCGGTTCGGGGAGCGCCGTCCTGACTCTCTCGGCCTGCAACTCGCCGACCACCGCCGACGCCAACGCGGCCAGCCAGACCGTGCCCGTGAACGACATCGGCCCGCACACGCTTGGCGAGATTGGGCACCAGACCGGCCGCCTGTGCCGCGTGGCGATTGCACATTCGAGGGCCGGGAAGATGGAGATCACCCGCCTCAGGGTCAGCCGTGTTCCCATCTCTCGCGGCGGACTCGGCGTGGACAAGGCATAATGGCAATCCCGCTGCCGGTCTATTGCTGGTCGCCCTTCTGGGACTACGTCTACCGTCTGGACAACGGCGGGCCGATTGCCACCGCCAAGATGACCGAGTACATCGACCGCCTGCGGAACATGGGCCTCGACTGGACCCCGCTTGCCACGGGTTATGACGGCATCGCCGCATGGGGTGCCTCGCTTACCCGCTCCCGCGGCGCGCAGGTCATGCTCAAGCGTGCCCCGGGCCACGACACCTACAGCTACACGCCCGCGGCTAGTCTCGTCAACTGGTCGGCCAACATCAAAATCACCGAGCCGACCAAGCCGGGATTCAACGCCAACAACTTCCACGACAGCTACAACCCAACGCTAAGCGCATCCTCGACGAACGTATACGGCTTCTGCACCAACTCCCGCGAGGCCGAGTACACGAACACAATCTCGCTCCTGAAGCACGCCGTGGGTGTGGTTTCCCCCGAAGGCGTGATGCTGGACACCGAGATATGGTTTCCGGGCGATTACGTCGCCCCACCCATCGACCAGCCGACGTGGATTGCGGGTTGCACCCGTTGCGCCGGATACCCCGGCTACAACACGGGCTGGGAGGGAATCCGAGCGGCCTTTGCCAGCGCGATAGCGACGAAGGTGCCCGACGCGCCGGTCCACTGGTTCAACAAGTGGAACTGGAGCGCCCTGTTCAACAAGCGCAACCAGCGCCCGGGGCAGGAACCGTGCTGGTATCACGGCACGGGGAACGTCCTGCCGATGATGGCCCTGTACGACATCTGGCGCGAGGACGGCACGTTCACCTATCCGGGCTACATGAACACGCTGCTGGCGAACGTGCCGATGCTCGGCAGCGTGCCGTGGCTCTCGCCCTACAAGGTGGCCTACAACGCTTGGGCGGACACCCCGGAGAACATCTACGTCGCTCCTGAGCGGTTCTACGAGGGCGTGACGGCCCTCATGGCTCGCGGTGCCGTCGGTTTCGTCCTCTATCCCGGGCCAGTGGTCGAGTGGGAAAGCTGGGGTCCGAGCGGCTGGCACGCGCCTTTCTACGGCGCTGAATACGAGGCGTGCGTCTGGGCCATCCTGGAAGCGGGCGTCCGGGCGGTCCACGATTACTACGCCGTCCGCCGCCAAGTCGCACCCTACACCCGTCCGGCGAACAGCGTCTTCTACGGCCCGCCGTTGGCGGTCGCCCCTGAAATCATGGCCGCGCCGCAACCCCACATCATCGGCGCGACGTTCGAGGACCCGGCCGACCTGTCGGGCGACATGGCCGACGCCTTTGCCGGGCGCTACATTCCGCAGGAAAGCATGAGACGATGAACCTGCATCCCAGTTCGCCGACGGACGAGTTGCGCGACCCATACGACCTGATGAACATGGTCATGGGCCATAGCGTGCAACCCGACGCTCAGGATGTGGCGGACTTGGGCTTGGACGAGGGACCGCTCGACAAGGGGGCGCTGCGCGGCGTGGCCCGGCCGCTGGAATCCGGCGTCTATCCGGCCCGCGTCCTCAAGGTCTATTACGACAAGACAGACGCGACCTATTGGACGGCGGGGGTCCGCAAGGACAAACTGGACCGGCGAGCCATCGACGTGATGCTCGTCGATCCCTACAACTACGATTGCAGTTTCGTCACCGACCGACCGCGGACGCTCCACGGCGTCATGCCCGACGAGGTATGCCCCGACCAGGACGCCTACCATGCGGTCGAGGGCGACATCGTATGGGTCAAGCATACCGGCTACGGCGACTGGTTCCGCACCCGCTGGGAACCCTTCGTCGGCAGCGTGACGACGGTTGCGGCAAGCTACGTCGATGTGCGGATGCTCAAGTTGGTCGGCGACCCCGATGCGGCAGGGTTCAACGGGGCGAGCCTGACGGAACTCGCCGCCACACCGACGGGAACCTACTATCGCAACCTGCGGCCCGGGGCTTCGGTCACAGACGCGATTCACTACGACTTCAAGTATGTCCGCCCGCTGGCGTCGCTGAACAACGAGCCGCACCAGCTTCAGGCCGATGACCGGGTGCTGGTCTTTCAGCGCGGGCGATACATGCTCTGCGTCGTGGACCGGGCGCTCGGTTGGTGGGGAGAGATTACAACCGCCGGTCCCGGCGGGGCGGCGAACTACGCGGACGCCCGGTACTGGGTGATTCACGTCGAGGACCAGTCTGCGGCGGGCAGCGCCCACTCATCCCCCACGATGGTTGCCGTCGCATCGCCTATCACGGCGACGAACTTGGGGGAGTTGGACGCCGGGACCCACGATGTCAATTCTGGGGTAATGGTCTGGGTTCGTCGGTCCCTCGACCAGCAGGCTTCGCCGGTCTGCCGATTGGTGTTCAGTGCCGCGCCGGGCGGCGGTATCGCGGCGTCGCTCCAATGGGCTCTCATCACGTCGGCCGCCACGCCGACCATCAACCAGGGCTGGAACCGCCTCAACGCGGCGAACGGCAGCCCGGTTGAGTGCGACTACGATGGGACCAATCCGGGTGCGGCGGTGGTTCTCAAGCTCCGCGACCACGGCGGCTCGGTACAACCCAAACTCGGCCCGGCGTCGGCCAGCAGTCCGTGCGTCATCGGCTACTTCGAGGACGACGCGGGCAGTAACGTCGGCGTTCACTACCGCCTGAAAGCGCTGGTAATCAACTGATGCCCTGGGACACGCTGCCATGCTTCGCCGGGGAAACCATCCGGGACGAACTGTGGGACGAACTCTACAGTGCGGTGGACGAGCGCGACAACCTGAACGTGAACGCCATTGTCGCGCCGCCGGTCGTCAACGCCGGTCAGGAACTCGGCAGCATCACGGCCTACCAGCAGGCGGTTATCGACCTCGTGGACGTGGACGTGTTCGCCATTGGCAACCTGCTTCCCCCGGACGGATGGACGAAGGAACAGCCCGACCACTTCAAGGCGTACTATTGCCAGGGCGATCCCGGCAGCCCGTCGGCCTACGTCAACGTGCTGGACGAGCAAGGCGTCAGGGGTGCCCCGGCCACGCCGAACCAGTGGTTCCGCTACAAGGCACCGTGCGAGCCCCACAAGGGCCTCTGGAACGACATGCGGCTCGTCCTGAATGCCCTGACGTGGAAAGGCATCCGCTACACCGGGATCGACCCCAAGGAAGGCGACCACGCCAGCGACACGCGGACGGTCCTGTGGGACGACCGGGTAGCCGAGTTCGAGGACGCCAAGGCCGACACGTTCGGCACCCTGAGCAAGGCGGGCGCTCCGCAGGAGGGCGGGCCTTTCGCCCTGTCTCTCGGCCGCGCGGCAACCTACACATGGGCTTGGTGGGACGAAGATGAAATCACCATCGACATGGACGTGTACTACACGGACCACCTGGAATACACCTATAACACGGCGGGCCTGAACGGCTACACCATCGAGAAAGCCTATCTGGTCATCGACGCCCGGAATGACCTTGGGCAGGACTGCTGGGACCAGGTGGACATCGACGACCATTTCTGGTGGGCGGTCTTTGACGATGCCGGAGTGCAGATTGGAGTTCCCAAGTGGAGCGGGACGAAGGACGCCATCGGCGGCATGTACCAGAGGGGATACTGGTACGTGGAGATTCCGGGTGCGGACGCGGCCATCAACAAGGTCGGCAACACCACCTACCAGTTACGCTACATGGACGACGTGACGGACATTCCGGCGGGGTGGACATGGAACCCCGTGGCGAATGACTACATCAATGGGCTCGTTCACGGTAGGCCCTGCGTCTTTCTCTATGTCAAGATTGGATTTGATTTCGTGGCCCCTGGCGCATTTCAGGCGGACGCCTTCCAAGACGACGCATTTCAGGTATAGGACAGAATCATGCCTTTTCGACACGAGTTTGTATCAGCCAAGGCGGATGGCGGCGACACCACGAAAGTTCGGCCGCTGAGCAACTGGAACGACGACCACGTCATGGCCGTCTATGACGGCGTTCCCTCGGGCGCGGCCAACAGCCAAGTGTGGTTCAGCGAGTTGCCGGAGCACACGGTCGATGGCAACACAATGGGCCTCTGGCATCTCCACAACCGAGTCTGGACGGATGGCACGGACAACGACTATGACCTGACGACCTACAACGCGCCGACGTTTGTGAACGGCGGGGCATCGTTCGTGGCCTCTTCCGTGGGCGCGTTCAGCCAATGGGCCAAGGCCACGACCTTCCCGAACATCCGTGGCAAGACACAGTTCACGAACGAGGCATGGTTGTATCTGACTTCGAACTTGGTAAATAATGATTACCGACCGATTTCGGCCCAATATTACAACACCCGCCTGCGACTCTACAAGACGGGGGGAACGACGAAATTAGAGGGCTACGCCTACGCTTCGGTGACGGGCCTAGTCACCGTGACCTATACCTTTCCGGCTGACCCCGCGACCATGACTTGGCACCACGCGGCGATGACCTATGAGGTCAACGCCGCCAGCGGCGCGAAACTCTGGTGGGGCGGGTCGAACGTCAAGAGGTCCGCAGGCACGACGCCCAACGAGGAATTCAAATTTACGAGTACCGGCCTCTGGGTCGCCCGCGATGCCGACAACTACAGTTGGAACGGCTACCTGGACGAAATCCGCTTCAGCGACACCGTGCGGTATGCCGCCCTGTTCACGCCCACTCGCGCCAGCAACCCCATTCTGCGCGCCAAACGGTCAGGGGTAATCTATCAGACGGTCCTGGAAACCATGCCATAGGAGGGTGCCGTGGCGAGCAACGACAACGGTTGGAAACGAATCGGGATCATCGTGGCCCTGATTGTGGCTTGCGTCAGCGTTATCGGGACGGCAGTGGCCTTTGCCGCCAGCAAGGCCGACCGCAGCGAGCTCCAGAGCCAGGAAATCCGCTTGCGGGCCATTGAGGTGGAATCGGCGGTGCAGCTCGAATGGCGCAAGGCGGTTATCGAGCGGCTGGACCGCATCGAGAGAAAATTGGACGGCAAGGTTACGGTTCGTTGAGTAGTAGGGGCGCTTAATTTGGAGGTAGGGGATGCACGCCGAACGATGTCCGGTCTGTATGGGAAGGGGAGAAATTGGCCCTGATTCGCGCGGAATCACGGTTCCTACCAAGCAGAAATGCCACGGTTGCGATGGTAGGGGGTGGGTTTCGGTCACAGACCCGAGCCGTCACTGGCCGGATGCGCCACCAGCCACTTGGTTCCGCGACGGCCAAGAGTACCAGATTTATCGCGGAGGCAAACTTCATCTCGGGCCGAGGACAGGGTGGTGGTATGTGCCAACTCAAGGACTGATTGGAGAGGAATGATATGAGGCGAATGGCGCGGAATCTGCTGGTTGTGGCCCTGCTGGTCGGGCTGATGGGCTGTATCGTCGGGCCGCCGACGCCCAGACAGACGTTGCGGACCAGTTACGACGGCTTCGCGGCTGTCGTGAACGTGCTGTGCGATTACTACGAGGCGGGCTACCTGACGGACGAGGAGTTTGTCGAGATTCGGGGCTGGGCGGGCATTGCCAAGACGGCCCTGGACACCTGGAACGAGGCGTTGGTGGCGGGGCAGCCCTATTCGACGGCGATTGAGCGGTTCAACGCCGCGCTGGGGGAACTGATTCGCATCAAGATACGCACCGAGACTCGGAGCATGAAGGAGAAGGCCAATGTCCGACCCGATGGCGATATTGTTAGCGGCTAAGGCTGCGATGGAACTGCTGGCGGCTATCGTCCGCGCCTTGGAGGCGGGACCGGACGTGACCGACGAGCAACTGGCCGCTGCCCGGGCGCGGGCCGATGCGTCGCTGGCCCGGATGGACGCGCTCGTGCCGAAACCTGAGTAAGAAAGGGGAGTGTGCGATGGCAGAGGAGTGGCCGCCCAAGCAACTGAAACTTAAATCTGATGCGGGAAACACGGGGTTCTCGCCATGCGTCCCGGAGAATGTGTCTGTAATCGGGGAATATGCCGGCGGACCGGGCCACCCATTGGTTCCGATGGTCTACATTCTCGACAAGCGGCAACAGGCGCGGTACGGCGGCCCTATCGTAGTTGAGTTGCGACCGGAGGAGGCCGAGGGCGTTGCACTCATGCTTGTTCGCTCCGCGGCACTGGCGCGGTCTGTGGAGTACGTGGAAGATGAATCTGAAACGAAGGAGGGTTAACGATGTCGGTGGTAAAAGCGTTGCTGCGAAGTCGGAAGTTCTGGCTGGGGATGGCGGGCATCGGCGTCGTCATAGCGACCGTCGGGTTCGGCGTGGGCGAAGAGAAAGCCAACGAGATTGCGACTTCGGTTGTAGCGATTGTGATTGCCCTGATGGCGACGATTGCCATTGAGGACGGGGCGACCAAGCTGGCGAACGGGAAGAACGGCCAGTAGGGCAGGCGCGATGAAGAAACCCGAATCGGCCTACCTCGTGAAGTGGCCCAAGGATTGGGTTCGCGTTTCCCCACTGGACGACACGCAGACACATTGGCGGCAGTTGCCGAGCGGCGACTATGAGATTCGCCTTACCGTGCCGGTTTTGATGCCTGAATCCGTGGTTGCCATAACGGGCATTGGGGGCGAGGACTCCGATGGACAAGGCAGAGATTGAGGCAATCGCCCGGGACTTCGCGGCCCTGACGCACGAACTCGGCCATGCGTCGGGCGACATGGCAATCCTCTACGTCCAGGAGATTCTTGCGGAAGGGCGGCGGGCGACCGAGGCCCTGACGAATCTGCCGGAACTCTTCTGGCTCGTCGGCTCTCGGTTGCGGGACACCGCTCTGGAGGCGCACGGTGCCAGGGATTGAAAGGACTTGCCATGACGATCATCCGAAGGGTCGTGCGCCGTCCCGGACGCCGCCGCAAGGTCGTTGTCGGCCGCGTGAAGGGCGAGACTGGGAAAACCTCGCCCCCCTCTCAGGACTCAGCGTCGAAGACGACGACTACGACCCCTGGCTGCTTGGACTCAGTCCAGGGATGGCTCGCGTATTCTACCGTGCGCTTTGCGATGCCGGAGAGCCGGGGGATAGTGCACGGATTGCCGTGGGATACCTTCGGGGTCTATTTCTCAGGCGACATTCACTAAGCCCGCACTAGCGAGATTGCCATGAACAAGCCGGACCAGCTCTGGGCGGAGCGCTTCTTCCGCGAATGCCTGTCGCAATTGAACGCCGGGAGCTGGAATTTTGAGTTGACATTCAAGAACGTGGGCGACGACAAGAGCCTCGGCAGCACCGAGGTCAATATCGGCCGCCAGATGGCGTATATCGACGTCTTCACCAAGGCGCACGATGGGCAGGCCGACCTGGAAGACACCTTGGCCCACGAGGCATTAGAGGTGGCAGTGGCCGACCTGACGGAGTTCTTCTCGGGCTTCTTCAAGGAATCACAGGCTGAGTACCTGACGAAACTCCTACACAAAGTCATCGAACCCTGCGCGGCGATTCTCGCCAAAGCAGTTCACGCCGAAGTCAATTCGGACTAGCGCACGTAGCGAAGGAGCGAACATGGACCCCGTCAACTTCGGGACCACGATGGCGGCCGCATTCAGGTATTTCGACGACCAGGACGGCAAGACCAAGAAGCGGCCCAAGGCGGCGTCGCCGACAGTGGCCCGGCAACCGGCCGCCACGGCACAACCGATGCCCGCGCCGATTCCCGGCCCACAGGCGGGTACGACTCAAGTTCCCCTTGAGCGCGCCTTGATGCGGGTGGCGGGCGGCGCGGGGCAACCCCGGCCGCAGGGGGGCGGTGCGCCCCTTTGGCAGACCTGGAATCCGGTGTCGCCGCTCACCCAGAGTTTGGGCAGGCAGAGTCACCGCGCCTGGGTTCCGCCGGGCTTTTCATCTCGGTACGTTCGGCCCTACAGTTACGGCCCTGCCGGCGCACAGCAACAGGGCGTAGCGGGCGGCTTCTATCCGCCGGCGATTCAGGCGATGGCGGGGCGTGGCGGTGCGCCCCAAGGCCCGGCAGGTCCGAGTCCGCAGCAGATGTCGGCCCTGGCGATGCTCTTTGAGCGCCAGCAGACTCAGGAAGGCCGTCAAGCGGCCGTCGGAGAGGCCGAGCGCGGGCGACAGTTCGTTGGACAGCAAACTGCGGCGGGCCAGCAATTCACGAGCGCCGAGGCCGAGAAGGACCGGCAGGCGCGAACCGCATTGCTCGACAAGCAGGCGCAGAACCAGATGGCGATGCTCAAGGCCCAACAGGAGGGCGACACCGCAAAGGTCATGCAACTCCAGAAGGCCCAGGGCGACCTTGCCATGCAGTTGAAGGCTGTTGACGAACGGATGCAGACGACTGGCCTGGGCGTCCAGAAAGAGATAGCCGCAATGGGCATCGAGGCGGCGAAATTGCAGCGAGAGACCTCGCCGGAATGGAAATATGCTGGCCTGAAATTCGAGGAGGAGAAGGAACTCGGGGAACTGAAGAAACTAGAACCCGTTGATCGACAAGTAGAAGAACTCCTAGCGGCAGACCCGGATTCTTGGTCGTCAGAAGGCCAGTTGGCGAACTTTGCCAGCGGTGT
Organism: Phycisphaerae bacterium; assembly: GCA_035529015.1. GTDB lineage: Bacteria > Planctomycetota > Phycisphaerae > FEN-1346 > FEN-1346 > JAUVZF01. Next base: position 29,366 of record DATKXP010000549.1, read on the forward strand.
TTCGGGTATCGTCCGCAGCATCTTGGAGGCGAAGGTTCCCGACCAGACCAAGGCAACCAAACTGCGCCAGTTGGGCGAGCGACTTTCAACCGCATTGACCTCAGGCTGGACGGCAGAAACGTTGGAAACCACGATACCGTTCTGGAAGCATCTCCCCGTTCCGAGTATGCAGCGCGGCGCGGCCGTTCGCAAGAAACTTCTGGTCCAAACACTGCCGATCATCGACCGGGCGATTGCTAATTTGGGACGTGGCGCGGCCGAGTGACGGCAAGTAGACCAATGCCGCCAATCCAACTAGCGCCAATGGCGATGCCAGCGAAAACCCAGGCCGAGTTGTCCCTCGGTCGCCAAGTTATCGCGCCGGTCTTGTAGTTCTGTTGCTGGCGCTGCCATGTGCTGTTGTATCGCCGGTCCTTGTCATAGGCCCAATAGCCACCGTACAGACTGCCGATGACTAATCCAATCAGAACGAGTACAGCAAGGATTCGCCAATTACCCTCATTCATTGATTCTCCCTCCGTTTTCGGCGACCTACTCTATTATCCCGCCCTGCGGGCAAATGTCAATATGGCGGTGTCAAGAATATGACCCGACTCCCCGCGCTGCCCAAACTCAAATTGCCCAAACTGCCGAAACTGGCGGCGATGGCGAAGACGGCCTACGCAGGCGCTGACCGGCGGAAGGGTCCGCGCCTGAGCATCGACGAAATCAACCGCATGGGCATGGAGGAACTGAAGAAGCACCCGACCTTGCGCAGCAAGAAGAAGTGGTGGGACTATCCGCTCGACCTCCTGGACCTGCCCAGGAACCTGGTCGCTCAGGCCGTCGGCGAAGTGGCGGGCGTCAAGCGGGCCAAGAAGCCCAAGGACGTGTTCGGCCTGCCCAAGGTCTACATGTCCGACGTGCTGGAGAAGGTCGGCGTCAAGAACAAGATTGCCAAGGCGGTTGCCGGTTTCGTCGGCGACGTGGCGATTGACCCCTTGACGTATCTGGCAGGCGGCTCTACGAAGTTCGCCAGCCTGGGCGGTACGGCGGTCAAGAAGGCCGCGATGTTGGGCATCGACGACGCCGTGCGGGCGGCGCTCAAGACGGGGACCGTCAAGACTCTCGGTCGGTACAGTGCATTGGCGAACGTCGGCGCTCGCAGCATGAAGAAGGCCGCTGCCCTTGCCGCGAAAGACCCGAAGAAGGCGGGCCAGTTGGCGACCAAACTGGTCGAGAACATCAAGGGCAACCTGCTCAGGCAGGTCGCCAAGAAGGGCGCTGCGGGGGATGCGGCGCGGAGTTTCTTCACGGAGTTCGCACGCAAGGGCGCTCCGATTCTGCACATGCCGTTCACGGCGGCGGAAATCACGTTGCCGCTGGGGCGGGCCGCGCGGTTTCAGAAGGCGATTTCCGGCATCGGTATCACGGCGGCCGAGGGCGCGCGCATCGAGCGGCAGATTCGGACGGTCGAGCGCGGGCTTAAGGCGGCCACACAAGTCACCACGGTCGGGCCCGAGAAATTGCTGGCGCACCAGGCGCGGTCAACGGCACTGCGCAAGGAGATTCGGGCGCTTTCGCAGGAAGTCAATGCCCGAGTCCGTGGCATCAAGCGACTGGGCAAGTTCCGGCAGAGCATCGAGGGCAAGACCGCGAAGGCGTCGGCCCTGCGAACCGCCCTGGGCGAAAGCCTGACAAAACTGGACGACTGGACCCGCCGCCTGGAGCGGGCCAACGAACTTGTCGGGAAGGCCATGCCACCGGTTCGCGTGCCCGAACAGGTTGTGTTGCCCGGCGTCATTTCGGCCGAGAAGAAGGCGCTGTCCGCCATGACGCGGGCCATTCGCCCGGAGGTCACGGCAGCCCAGCGTCGTGGTGTGGCTCATGTGGGGGCGGTCCTGCCGGGCAAGATTGATGTTCTGTTGGGCAAGGCGGGGCGAATCTACGGAGCCAAAGCCGAGCGCCTTGGCGTCAAGGAAGCGATTCAACTGACGAAGGCGAGCCTCAAGCAGGCCCGCATCGACGTGGCCGCATTTCCCAAGGCCATCGCCCGACTGGAGCAATCGAAGACCATCCCAGATGTGCTGCGCGCCGTGCAGGAGATGGCGGTTTTCCGCCCCGGCGCAGGCATCTTCGGGCAACTGGAGAATGTACTGCGTCAGGGCGCGAAACTCCCTGCCGTGACACCCGAGCAGACGGCGGCAGGCCGCGCCGCTCGTTGGATGCGCAAGCTCATCCCCGGCCAGCAGACCGACATCGAGGCCCGCGTGACCAGGGCCTTGACGGGCGGCGGCGAGCGCGGGGCGGAAGCGGGTGGCGAGTTCATGCGCAAACTGGACTCCTATGTCGCCCCGGCGGTCAAGCGATTGGGCGGCGACAGCGCTGAGACCCGCAAGCAGGTCATGCAGTTCGTCTTCGGCGTGGCAGAGACGCCGCAGCCGGTCATTCAGGCTGTCAGGGCGGGCAAGGTCGGGGCGCTTGCCGCAGGCGTCGGGCCGAAGGGCGTTCCGGCCTTCTACAAGCGAAGCGATGCCTTCCTGAAACTCGCAGCCGAGAAGTCCCGCTGGCTGGACGACGTGGACGTGAAGGCGGCGGTCGATTACGTCGCCGGGGCCATGAAGCAGGTTGGCGTGGCCGAGAAACGCGCCGGTATCACCAAGACGTTGCTCGACAACTACATGCCCCGCATCATGCGGCCCGAAGCCCACGAGGCCGTGACTGCCCAGGCGCGGCTCAGGGGCATCGTCAGCGCCGAAGGCGTCTCGCGTGTCGTCGGGCGGTTGCAGAAGGGGCTGCCCAACGCCAAGCACCGGGGCCTGTTCATCGTCGAATGGGCCGACGAGGGTGTCCGCAAGTGGACGTTCTACAGCAGCAACCCGCAGCGCGGCGACCGCTTGCTCGCCAAGGGGGCGCAACTCTACGCCGTCAGCACGCAGGAGGCGAACCGACTTTCCGGCGAAGGGGCGTTCAAGTGGCTGCTCGGCGACTACAAGGGTCCCTTGTTCGTGACGGACCCGACCATCGCGGGCGTCGAGCGCATCCTGCGGAGCGAGAAGCGCCTCGCCAGTACCCGGATGGTTCAGGAGTTGGCCGAGTTCTACGGCAAGACGATTCCGCACAACGCCACGATGCCCGGCTGGCAGGTTCCGTACACGAAGGGCAACCTGTTCCGCGGTCTCCAGATGGGGCAGGCCAAGGTGGACGTTGCGATACCGAAGTGGCTCATCCCCGAGACCGAGAACGTGATCGGCTGGTTCGACGACCCGGCCAAGAGCGGGCCGCTTCTCAGGGCCTACGACAAGTTGCTCGGCCTCTGGAAGGGCCAGGCGCTGCTCGGCCCCAGTTGGCCGACGGTCAACATGCTCTCGAACCAGATGCTCAAGCTGGCCGGCGGCTTCCGCTTGCAGGACTACCGCTTCCGCCCGGCCCTGTTCCACGTCGCCAAGCTCGCCAAGGACTTCGCCGACAACCCCAAGGCCCTGATGAAGGCCCTGCGGGATATCAGTTTTGACATCGGCGGCGGCAAGGTGGTTCGCGGCGACAGACTCTACCGATTCCTGGAGCAGAACCGCGTCGTGGACCACGGCTTCTGGGGAATGCTCAAGGAGGGCATGGAGAGCGGCCTTGTCACGGAGGCTGAGAAGCGGTTGCGGATGGCGATGCACCCGGCGGCGGGGCGGGGGCTACTGGGCAAGGCGGCTCGGGTTCCCCAGCGGATTCTCAACGGCTGGTACGACCTGAACAGCCGGTACATCGAAAACCTCGACAAGATGGAGTTCTTTCTCTCGCGTGTGTCCCAGGGCGATTCGTGGGCCGATGCGGCGAAGCGCGTCAAAGAGTTCATCTTCGACTACGCCCGCGCAACGCCGCTCGAACGAAGCACGATGCAGCGCCTGTTCCCGTTCTGGAAATGGGTCAGGAATAACACCTATCGCCAGCTCCGGGACCTTGTAGAGCGGCCGCGGTACGCCGCCAGCCTGCCGAAGATGCAAAATCTTCTCGAAGTCCTGTTCCTGGACCAGCAGATACCCAAGGATTTGCTGCCCGCATGGCTCGGGCAGTCGGCCCCGGTGCAGGTCACGGGCGGGTCTGAGGGCGGCGTGGTGTTGCCCTTGGCGATGTACACGCCCTATCAGGAAGCCGTCGAGGTCATCGAGAACCCGCTTCAGATGTTCGCCCGGGCGCTGACCCCGGCGATCAAGATGCCGGTCGAACGGGTCTTCGGCAGGACGATCTTCGGGCGCGAAGTCGGCGGGGCTCCGGGCCAGATTGGCGGGTTGGGCCACGTCCTCCAGCAGTTGCGAGCTCCGCGAGAGATTGAGCGGATTTGGGGGCTTGCCCGCGAGAAGAAGGTTACGGGCCGGGCTGTGGCGAAGGCCCTGATGGGCGGCCGGGTGCAGGAACTTCAGACCGAACGGCTTTTGCGGGCCAAGGCGGCGGAACTGGGCGAGCGGTTGATGCGCGTACGGAGTCAATTGAGGCGCGCCATGGAGTCGGGCGACGTGCCTGCCCAGCAACGGTGGGCGGCGGAAGTCCGCCTGATTATGGAGGAACGGGCCAGATGGGGCCTGGACGTGCCGAGGGCCATTCAGGGGACCGTGGGCGGAAGGAGATAGGCGATGGGAAAGGGGTCCAGGCGTCGGCCTTGCCTGGTGTCGCGTCGGCAATACGAGCGCCGGTGGCAACTGGCGTTTGGCCGGACCCGGAAGGCTCGCGGCCCGCCTGCCGGAAATGCCCGAAATCAAGTGCCCCGCTAGTCGGGGCATTTTTTTTGGTTACGGTTCGGCCTGTTATGAGGGGGCATTTTAGGAGAACGGGGATGTGGCTTTGGCGATGGCGGAATGCAAAGAAGCGGGTGGCAGAGTTGGAGGGCGTGAATGCCATGACGCCAACCGGGAGAACTTGGGAAGGCTTGATACTCGACGACCGTCCGCGGCTTCAGGAGCAAATCGACTCGCTCAAGTCTGACTTGCAGAAGGTATGCGCCGGACAAGGGCACGATTTCTTCCCAAGAGCACGGGAATCTGGCGGTTGGCGCACGGGTTGGTTTGGAAATGAAGAGCGCTTCGAGCCGTGGTTAATCCGGCGCTGCACTCGCTGTGGAATCGAGGAAAAGCTGACGGGCGATGAGGCAGTTCGAGAAATGGCGAACTTGGAAGGCAACAAGAATGCTCGCCTTTTGGGGGAATGAACATGGCATTCTGGCGCTTGCGGGCAAAAGTCTCTTCGCTGGAGTTTGAACTGGGTATTTTGCACAAACGACATGACGCGCTCGTCGAGAGTTTCATAGACCAGGGCAGCACCATCCGTTCCTTGATCAAGACAGTCCAAGAACTCTGCGGTCTTCACGGCCATAAGTTTCAGACATCTCGCAAATGGGGCGGCTATTGGGCACCCCTCTGGGATGGCTCTCGGATACCAGACTTTCCGGGGCAGCCCATCACAGGCCGGGTCTGGCAAGAGGCCGAGGTGCTTGAGCGCTGCCAGCGCTGCGGTTTTGAGCGCACCCTGACGGGCGACGAGGCGGTGCGGGAACTGAGGCGACTCGAAGGCAAGGCGGGCAAGGGGCGAACGAAGGGGAAGAAGGCATGATGGACTTTTTCGGAGTCTCGCCGGGCTCTCAGACCGAGTACCGTTTTGACCCAGTAACCGGGGAATGTAGACTCCCGACGCTGGAAGAAATCATGGAAGAAGAGCGCCGGCGGGCCGAACAAGCGGCTGCGGACGAGGCCAAGCTCGAAGCCGCCCGGAAACGTGCCGCGCCGACGTTCAAGACGGTTCCTATGCCGCGCTGTTGCGCCACATGCGAGCATATCTCTTGGGCCTCGTTTTCGGACGACTGCGAGCGGTGTGATTTTCTGATGCGGCCACTTGAACAGCCCTGGACTTCCGTATGCCGACGCTGGAAGGCATCTGCAAAGCCGGGGCCGGAACGGCGTTTCTGGGACTGACTTTCAGGAGGGCGAACGTGGCGGGCGAAAGCAAGACGGTAATGGTAAAGGTTCCGCGCGTCGTCTGGTTGGATGTGGGTCTCAACCTGGATTGCATTTTGAAGGGGCACGATTGGGGCTGGACGTGCGGAAAGGGACGCCACGGGTATGCGCATTATCCGCACAAGGCATGTGCTAGGGAAGGTTGGCTCTGGGGAACGTGCAAGCGATGCGGAAAGCACAAGACGCCAACGGACGAGGACATAGACCTGATGTGCGCGGATTGCTACGAGGATGCCGAAAGAATCGGCCTTGGGGAGAAGTTGATGACACCAGGAAAGGAGCAAGGGACTAATGGCGAAAGCCAAGAAGCTCAAAACGACGCTTGAACCGCTGGCGGACAGGGTAATCATCCGCCGGCAGAAGCCGGAGGAAGTGACCGAGGGCGGTATCGTGCTGCCCGACGCGGCGCAGGAGGTCAAGGCCAGGGGCACCATCGTTTCCGTGGGTCCGGGGAGGCGGCAGGAGGACGGAGAGGTCTATGCCGTGCCGCTCAAAGTAGGCGACGATGTGCTGTACTCGAAGTACGCGGGGACGAGCATCGAGGTGGACGGGGACGAGGGGTACATCATCCTGAGCGCCGACGACGTGTTGGCGCGAATCAAGGAGGCGAAGAAGTGACGGAACGGATGATACTTCTCGTCAAGGAGGGTTGTAGCGGGTGCAACGAAGTGGTGCCCCTGGCGCGGCGTAAGGGGGTGGAGGTCGTCGATGTGGACTCCGACATCGACTCCTTCGCCCTCTCCGTTTTCTGCGGTGCGGACACCTTTCCGCACCTGACGGCGCTGGACGCCGAGTATCGCATCCTGGGCAGTATCCCGTCGGACGAGGTCAAGGAGTTCCTTGAGAATTTGGAGGTTGGCGATGATGAGAAGCCAAATTGGTCGTGAGACAGGACGCACAACCATAATGTTGCTGGAATTGCTGAGGTGTATCACTGTTGACAAACCCAGGTGCGTCCAGTTGGTCGGGGGAACTCAAGTCCAGACGGCATCGCTAATGCGGCGACTGACGAATATCGCCCAGGCGGCAGGGGTGCCAGTCACACATAGGAAATCCGATGCAACCATCCTCGGCACAATGATTCAAGGTACAACGCCTAAAAGGCTGGATGAGTGCGCAACGGACTTCCGCGAAGCACCGCGGTTCGTTGACCACGCGGCCTACGAACTTGCTTGGCCGGAGGTCTATCGACCGCCGCACGGCATCGCTGGGGACAACGGCAAACTTGGACAGGGGGCGACCGATGAGCAGCCTGAAGGAACTGGCGTGTGACACCGGCTGCGGCCGCAAGGTCCGGGTGGACCGCGCGGCAGTCACGGCAAGGTGCGGCATCTGCATGATGAAGCCCCGCTGGATAGCCAAGCCGTCGCCGAACACCGTTTTGCCCGACAAGTCGCCCCTGCGGGGCTTCGTCCGGGCCGAGTGCGCCAATTTCGACCGGTCCGACTACGCCTGCCTCATGCGCAAGGCCGGACCCTGTGCGGTCCTCCAAGGTGCCCGGTGCGAGTACTTTGAAGGGGCGGTCCTGCCCGCCGCGCTCCAGAAGGCAGAGTACAAGGGCGTGCCCGACGCCTACGCCGACCTCATCTGCGGTCCGATCGGCAAGCTGGTCAGCAACCGGCGCTGCGCGGAGTGCGGAACGCGGGTCAAGGGCCGTCGGAAATACTGCAAGGAATGTGCCTCGAAACGTACCCGGAGCAACAGGCGAATCTGGAAGCGCCGAAAAGCCGCAGGCTAGGCGAAAAGTTAGGCATAAAAAAGTGCCTATCTATGCGGGTTTCAGAGGGCCGGATAGAGGGGGTGCGTAGGGTGGTACCTTTATTTTCGGGAATCGGCCTTCTTGGGGTCAAAAACGCAGAAAGTAGAAAAGTTAGCTTTTCCCGCGCTCGTCTACGGGGCTCTCAGCGATCCGACCCTCATTTCTGAGCTAAAAACGCAGGAAAAAGCAGACCGCCAGTGGGAGTGGAAGGAAGCCTGGCGGTCTGACATGAAAAGGCTACGAGAAATGTACACCACGGCCTTCATGGAAGTCAAGAAGAAATCCTCGCCTCCATCATCTCGGCGTACTTGAGGGCCATGTCGAAGACGGGTGCCAGCAAGAGCCATTCCTGTTCCTTCAGGCGGCTGCGAATCAGCGCCCGCATCAGGCGGACCTCTTGGGCACTGGTGATGTACTGTGGCTCATCCATCGCGGGCGCCCTTGATTAGTCAACGAATCTCCAGATGATGCGCACGACCAAGAGTCCCATCGGAATGCCAATAGCAAGGCCGACAACAACGCTCGCGACGGCGAAGCCGACGCACTGAACGAACGTCCAGAAATCAACTATCATCGCCCACCTCCTTAGCATACTGGTCCGCCAACCGCTTCGGAATCGCCCCCAGGTACCGCGTCTGGTCGCCGTCGCGCCAGAGCATGACCAAGCTCGTCGGGTCCGTGATGAGGTGCCCGGCAATCCGCACTGCCCCTTGCTCGATCAGCCGGCGGGCCTCAGAGGTCGTCTTGCAGAGCCCCGCATCGACCAGCAGGCGGGGCAGGGGCATGGAGCAGACGACCGGATTAGGCATCGCCCGCCTCCTCAGTCAGGCGACCAGTACCAATGTTCGTAATAGCCCCGTTGCACCACGACCTTGTGCGGCGTCCCCGTGCAGAACTTCTTGCATTTGCCGTCTGTGTTGACGCTCTCGCAGTAGTAGTACTCGCCCGGGTAATTCGGGTCAATCGTGCGCCAGTCTGTCTTGTCCTCACCGTTCCAGCCCTTATAGTGGTGCAGATACTGCCGCATCCCCTCGACGGGGTGGTCTCGTTGCGGCTTGGGCGAAGCTAGGCAGCGATGGGCAATATAACGCCCATCCCAAGGTTCATCTGGGGAGCGGCCCGAACCCTTGTAGACGTACTCGACGAGCTTCAAGGCATTCGCACAGTGAACGCAGATGGCGGACTGCTCACCCTTGCGTGCCCTCGGAGCCCCCGGCTTGGGCAGAGACGGCCGCAACTCGGCCCAAGACGGCACGCCCTCGTCAGCCGGGGCTCTGGCCCGTTTCGGCTTGGCCTCAACCGCCTTCTCCTCGGTAACACCAAACCCACGACGAATCATCGCACCCAGACCCATCAGACAGCCTCCTTCGCTTGAAAGTCCACACAATGCCCGCTCAGTTTGGTCTTCTCGCACAGGGCAAACGAGAAGCAATGGTCACGGCAAAAGCACCCGGGCCAGGAACTCAGGCGGTGCTCGGTACAATGCCACCGCACCTGACGGTAGGCGTATTCGATCCGCAGGCCGTGTTTGCACTCGTCAGCCAGCGACCAGTCCATCAGACGGGTTCCTTCTCCTCGCCAGGACGACGAACACAGGGACATAGCCGCTCTTCCGGCGTACCCGGCTCGAAATCCTCGCAGTTGCCGTGGTTGATAGCGGAACATTCCACACAGGCCCCGCCGCGCCGGGGCAGGGGGAATTGCGTCCACCAGTACCCCGTCCACCACCGCTTCTCGCCCGTAACCGGGTCGCGCCCCTCACGAACCGGGTAAAGACCGCAATACCATTTGGCCCAGCCGCCTCGATGAACATCTTTGACCGCGTGACGGCATTCACAGCAGACGACCGAGGCCATCAGACCACCGCCTTTCTCGCCATCGCCGCCAAGGCCCGCACCCTGGCATATTGCTCAGGGTAATCGGTCCAGCCAGTGCCGTTAGCCATCGAAAGCTCGACGTAGTGGGCCAAAAGCTCCTTCTCAAGTTCATCAACCTCCTCCAGCGTCAGCGTGTCTGGCACCGGCAATCGCGCAAATTCGGCCTCATAGCCCCGGCGGACAGCGCCCTCAAGGTGATGGAGCTGGTCAAATACGAAAAGATTGTCGCCCAGTTTACCCATCAGAGACCTCCCACAGGCCAAAACGCGCTATACGACAGCCCCCAGAAGCCACAAATCCGTCATCGCCGCTTACGACAGCCGCCGAGCCCGCGTCGCCCCGGCCTCAACCCCTGCAATCCATTCCACAGGTCAACCATGTCGTCCGTGCTGAGCGGGCCGTCTGTGAAATCGTAGGGCTCGCCCTGTTCTGACTGGCGCGGGCGTGTTTCGTAAATCTTGCATCGCAACGCCGCCATCGTCCCCTCGGGAGTCTGAAAAGCCAATTGCTGGTTGTTCCAGTCCCACCCATAGCGGGGGTCAATCTCCCAGTGATAAACGCAATAGGGCCAGCGCCCGCCGCTTCTACGGACTATTCTGGCACAGAATACAAAGCCCGATTTCCGCTCAATGCGCAGACAATAGACGTGTGGCCCCGGTTCTTGAGCGTATTGGCAGGGCAGGCCCCTCGATCTCCGAACCCCACAGTTTGTCCAGTTCGTTTTGACGCCTTCGCCGCAACCAAGATACTGTGCGATGAAACTCATGCCGGGCCTCCGATTCGCGTATCCAAAACGCCCCAAAAGTCAAGGCACAAGATGTAGCAGAGAACCCACATCACGCCTAGGCCAGCGGGAAGAGCCAGTCGTAGAGGCGGATGAGACCATAGGACACAAGCCCAACAATCAGAATGCTACCCGCGCACACCCAAAACAGCTTGTCCGACACATTCATCGCCAACCTCCTAAAATGCCCCCCTACCACAGCACAAACCGTAAGCCTATGGTTCGTCAGCCTTTCCCGTCAGGGAGAAGTTCGGGTTCGGCCGCTCCCCCAAAGGCCACCACCACAACCCAAAATAACAGCGCTCGCACTGCCAATATGACCACGTCTCCTCAGGCGACTCGATCAAATCCTTCACCCACCTAAACCGATGACCACGCTCCGCACAGGAACCCTGAAGGGCAAGCTCCACGTGGCCCAGATGACCAACAACCTGACTCATCGTCTCCTCAACCTTGTCCAGCCGCCGCGCCAAGTCCCGGCCCCAAGAACAATTCACCCTGTCGTTAACCATCGCATGTGCTCCTTTCATAAAGGGCTAAACCGTAACCCCCAGAGGGCAGCAGATTCCCCCTTGACTCCGACCACACCAGACCCTACCATTCACTCCGGGACACCGGACTTGGGCCACGGGGAATGGGAACCTCCGCCCAGGACCGGACCTACGACAGCCCCTTTCAGCCAATGCAACGACCGAGAGGGGCTGCTCTTCTAGGCCCCCAAGACACCCCAAGTTTTTAGAGAGAGGGTATATACTTATCTCAGATCCGCGCGGGGGTGGACCCCCCCCTCCGCCAGTGCCCTGTGCCATGTGCTCGCGCTAGCTCTGGGCACGGTCCAGGCGGCTCCAATGGGCAGTCAAAGAGCAGTCAATCAGCGCTCGCGTAGGGCACGTGCCAGGGCAGGGGCCGCTAGGGCCTGGGCATGGCCTGAGCTGGAGCCTTGGCAGTGGCAGGGATCGACGAGCGCCGCCTCTCTGTCTGTAGGGCACCGATCCTCAGGGGCGCTTGAAGTCACAGTCTGTGACTTCAAGATCCGCCAGCTCCCCCGATCACACCACCTTGGCCGCCGATTGACCCCCCATTGGAACAGGGCAGGGCAGCAAAAGGCAATGGCCTCGCGCGCGGACAAACAGCAGCAAAAGCCGAGGCCGGGGGAAGATACTTCTCTCTCTCTCAGTCCTTCAGGCCATTGGCCTTAGAGAGTCTTCCGTTACGAAGACACACTCTCTTTTCTTCTTCTTCTTTGTTTCTTCTTCTGTATGCGTACACACATAGGCGGTGCGGCACATTTCTTTTGCGCGCCGCCGGATTTCTCTGTTTGGGTCGTTTCCTAACTTGTCCCTAACTCTGATTTGCTCGTAAGCTCTTGTGCTTTCGGCGCTTGCGTCGATGGCCTTGTCCATTTACTAAGTGTCCAGTTGGCTTGCCTTGGCCATTCCTGACGCATTGCCTGGATTCATTTGACATTGGCGAGAACTGGGATAGAATGGGGTAGCCGCAATCACGCGGCGGGAGGATGAGCGATGGCAAAGCGACGCGCCAAACCTCGGTGTGCCTGTGGCGCAGGCAAGTTTCCCGGCCATGAACTCTGCCCGTGATGTGAGCGTGACCCGAAGCGCGCGGAGCGCGCGGTGATCCAGCAGCAGAATCGAGCGCTCAACTCGTGGATGAATCGGTTCCTAAGCAAGTAGGCCTGCCGCAATCACGCGGCGGACATGAAAGGACAGCCGATGACTCAGGCACAGCGAACCGCCACCATCGATGCGATTCTCCGGGCTGCCCGCGTTCCCTGCCCGCGTATCGTCCCGATTCGCAGGCTCCGGCACAAGACCACCGGCAGGGTTTACGGGATCGGCGGAGTGCCCGTCAACATGGATCGTGCGGAACTTGAAGTGATTCAGATTGGTTTTGCCTACATGCACGCCGACGGCACAACATATTCGGCCCCCCCGACACCACAAACAGAGGAACAGGCCAAGCAGATGCACGAAGACCGAGCAGACCGCAACGCGGCCGAGTTCCGGGTTTACCTCGTCAAGATGTCTGAGGCCGATTTGAACGGCCAAGCTGCGTACTGGCTGAAAGGCTAACCTGCCGCGATAGTGCGGCTTGGAGGACACGCGATGAAATATGGTTATCGCAAGTTGGCCGAAGCCCTCTGCCTGCCGTATCAAGTGCTTTGCGATGCCGCACAAGGCGATCCGCTCGCGCTGACGAAGTTGCAGGCGCGGCTAGACGCCGTGCTCTTGGCCCTGGCCCGCGAGCCGGAAACGCCTGGGCGCGTGGTCGGTCAAATCAGACTGTAGAGGCTCGCCGCAATCGTGCGGCACTACCCCGGGCGCGTGGCCCGGACAATAGGAGGACGTGCAATGGATTTCGAGCATGAAATCGACGCCAGCGGAATCGACAATGGGGAACCCGTGACGACTGAGGCGGTCGTCCGGGAATATTTCACAGTCGAGAATTACCGTCAGATGTTCGGCCAGTGCGACCTGACTCAGCAGCAGCTTGACGATGTGGCGGCGCACTATTGCCGCACGCGGCTGAGCTAGCCGACCTGCGCCCGAGGCCCCCCGGGGGGAGGGGGCCGACGGCATGGGCCGTAGTGGCCTAACGAAAGGGGAAGCCATGAGCACTCAGACAGCAAAGCACACGCCGGGACCGTGGGAAGTCCAGGAGGGAGCGGAATGTTGTTTTCACAGGGGCAACAGATACTCCATTACGCTGCCGATTGACCGGGGCATTACCGAGACCATCGCCGAAGTATGGCCGGGATCAGACGAGCGCGACAAGGCTGACGCCCTGCTCATCGCCGCCGCGCCGGACCTGCTGGAGGCGCTCGAAACAATCACTCTTTACCTCGCCGAGGCGCACGCAGAGGACAAGGCCGCCGACCACTACGGCGACGAGACCTGTTCCTACTGCGAAGGCATCAAGGCGGCCGAGGCCGCCATCGCCAAGGCCAAGGGGAAATAGAACCAGAGGAAAGGGGAAGCCATGAAAACGTACCAGCGAGTCAGGGAGCGCGGGACAGTGGAAACCGTGGCGGGGAATCCGCAAGACCGCATGGCGGCGATCCGGGCCGTGGTCGAACACAAGCAGTACGCCAAGATCGACGGGTGCATGATCGACCTGTTCACGGCATCGGCTATCGTGGCGGTTCACGACCGGCTCAACGAGCAGAACCGCGCCAAGTTCGCCAACATGCCAGCGCCCAAAATGGGGCTTTTGGCTTTCAAATTGATTGCCTAGCGACCTGCGCCCGAGGCCCCCCGGGGGGAGGGGGCCGACGGCATGGGCCGCCATGCGGCCAGAAATAGGCCTGCCGCAATAGTGCGGCTTGAACCGAAAGGGCGAACGATGGCTTGCCGAATCTGCGGTGACGAGCGGAATGTTCAGTACTACCCGAGCAAGCGGCAGGCGCTTTGCCGGTCGTGCGCGCTGGATACTCCGCGCAAGGTGGCGCGCGGGGTCTTTGATCGCCTCTACTGGCGGGGCGCGGGCGATGTTGCCCCCAGTATCAAGGCCGAGTTTTACTCGGACTACCTTTCGAGCAATCTGGCCTTGGGTCCGTACATCAAGGGATTCGGCGATGAGGACAAGGCCAACGCCGCGCTCATCGCCGCCGCGCCGGACCATCATGAGAACGCTCTGTATCTGGACAGCATCATGCCCGATACGGACGGCCTGGATGATGGGGCCTTGGTCGAGATTGTCATAACAGCCAAGGCCGTGCGCGACATCCGCGCCGCCATCGCCAAGGCCAGGAGGGAATCCGATGCCTGACGCAAAGCCGTTTGCGCTCTACATCTATGACCACGGCATGACGATCCGGGCGCTTGCCCAGGCCGCCGGTATCAGCTACCAAACCTGCCATGCTGCGGTCGCCTACGGTCGCCGGATTCGGCCGAGTACGGCCGGGAAGCTCGCCAAGGCCCTGGGCCTGACGATTGAGGACGTGCGCTTGATGGGGGAGGCCCAGAGGGCCATGACCGCGAAGGGGGCAGAGGGGGCCGACGATGCCTGAGATTGAGCCCGGCGAATATTTCATCGTGACGCGGGGTGTTCGCCTGAATACTGACGATTTCGGCTTTCTCAGCAACCTTTTCGCGCCGCGCGATTCAGGCTATGACGGTTTTCTCTCGCCGCCCGCGGCGGTTGCAAATCCCACAGAAAAACCACCTCGATATGACCGCTCATACGAAGGCCGCATTTATCGCGCCTTGGCAGTCGCCAGCGGCGTAATCGTAGCCGAGTGTGTGGTGGAAAGGTGGACCGGGGAGAAGGGGGCGCGGAAGCTTATCAACACCCGCGAGGTTGAAGTTTGGCCGGTAACTGAGCAATTTGCACGGGCCGCGAACGCGGCAGAGGAGAAGCCATGAGCAACGGAGGACCGACATTCACTAGGCGCGAGCTTCGGCTGCGCCACCAACATGAACTAGAGTGCGGGCAAACCACAATGAATTTAGAATCATGGCTGCTCGATGAGGTCAATGCCCTGGAGAGTCTTCTGGGTGCCTACCAACAATTGGCAACGGTCGTCGCCGACACGCTGAAGGCAGAGCGCAGGCAAGGGATGGTCTCTATTCGCTTAACGGAAGCCCTTGTGGCAACAGACGAAGTCTTCCGCAGGGTGCCCGAATCGCCCCTTGACTCTGGGGCAGGAGAGGAGAAGCCATGAGCATGAATCACAGAACACCGAAGTGGCTCAAGGGGGTGACGATTCTTTTCATCCGACCCCCATCACGCCGCTATCGCCGCCGCAAAGGCCGGAAAGCCCCTTGACTCTGGCACCGGCCGCGCGTAGTATTCTTTGGCAGGGCCTATAGTCCGATAATGTATGTCGCTTTGCGAGGATTTCGGCCCTACTAGCTCAGAAGTGACGTTCCTGCCGCCTAGGGGGTTTAGGGCGGACAACCGGGACGGAGGGCCGAAACGATGTTCCCCCATGTGCAGATTTCTAGGATTCGCCGGAACAATGCTGACTCCACCACGTTATGTCTCTACGGGGGCCAGGATCGTCCCGAATGCCAGTCTGCCGCCTGTGCGGGGCCGCAGCACGAGGCGTTCTCTGCTGGCGTTGTATGCGACGAGCCCGCCGAATCGCGCAAGCGATTGGCGCCACGCCCGAAGCTCTTTTGGAGCGCCACGAGCGGTTCCAGGCCGACTTCACCCGCGAGGCCGTCAACGCCAGGGCGGAAGAGCGGAACTCGGCAGTATTCGCCAAGTGGCTGCATTACCAACACTTACAGCACATGCCTGCCATCACATTCCCAAGTGTCCAGTTGCCGCCGGTTTTCGGCGAGGCCGCTGGCTCATAACCTGTTCATAGCCGTCGTCCGTTCTTTCGGCCCGGGGGTCGCCGGAATTGCACCCGGCGGCCCCCACTCTTTGGGAGAGGTCCAATGGCAACTGAAAAGAGACTTTGCTGCTTCATTCCTGACGAAGAGCAGGGCAAGCCGAATCCGGCAGGTTGTCAGAACGAGGCCAAATGGGAAATCTGGGGCGACCCAGGCCGCGGCGAGTACACAGAGGCGTGTACGGACCACGTTGGCGCCTTGCTCGATGACAGCAAGGAACATCGCCTGTTTCCCATCTAGCATCTTCTGCGATTCTTACATGCCTGAGCCGCGTGCGCTCGGGTTGCGGGATGTGGGGCGCGGTTCACGAGGGTCCGCTCTGGCCGCGCCCACTGTTTTGACAAGTGAATAGGGCCGTGCGAGTCCCGGCAGGGACTTGGCGGAGGCAGTCTCCAGAAGTACCCAAACGCACGGCCCCATAAGGAGCAAACCATGAAACTCGACGTGGCAATCTGGCGTTGCGGCCGATGTGTGACGGTCAAGGTGCTCTATCAGGACGAGTCGTTGCGAAGCTCAGACTTCCTGGAGCGCACGGTCGCCCGAAACGGCGACTGGGCCATCAAATCCGCATACTGTCCTGCTATCGACGGATTCACTCTGTGGATTCGCGGGGGGGGCCGCTCGCATGACAATATCGCGGCTTGCTACACCTTTGTGTCAGAGGACGCTGCTGTTCGCTGGTGCAACGAAATCGGCAAGCTCATTGATGAGGTCAACGCCGAGCCCACAACCCGTGAGGCCGACGCCCTGATGATCCGAGTCCGATAGGAGCAAGCCATGAAGCGCGATGCAACTGATAGCTTGGGACCGAACCGGGCAGCACAAAGCCGGTGTAGGCCCCACCCGGCACTGCGGGGGACGCTCCCCGCACCGCCACTTTATCGCTCGCACCTGACTGCATGGGAACTCGGCGTGGCGCGCGATGCATACGCTGAGCACCGGGCGCGGGAGTTCTACCGCGCGGCCAAGCTGCCGGCCATCCGCGAGGACACCGTTCTGTGGGCCGTTTTGATGGCCGCTGCGGGCATCGTTGCCTTGTGGGCGGTCGCGTGCTGGTGCCTGTGAAGGGAGGGGACATGCCAGGAATAACCAAATCGCAACTTGCCGCCGCCCATGAGGGTCTACCGATAGACTTGCCGACGGCGCATGCTTGGATTAAGGAACTCCGCGCCGAGGTGGAGAGGCTGCAAGGCAAAATCAATGGCTTCTCCGAGGAGGCAGTCGAGTTCAATGCCGGGTATAACGCCTACGAAGATGGCAAATCCGATGCCGACGAACCGCCGGACACCATGCACGATTGCTGGCTTTCCGGCTATGCGTGGGCAGCGTATCGGCCGCTCAAGGCCGAGAACGTGAAACTGCAAAAGAAGGCCGAGCAACTAGACCGGATGCCGCTGTGCCCCGACCATCGAGACAAATTCCACGGTGGTGACTGTTTGGCTTGCGAAGTCGAACGGCTGCAGGGACTTGTGAGGCGGTTGCGGATAGCCATTCTGGACCTGCTCGACGAGCAGAACGGCGTTCCCCTGCTGACACGAGAGACAGAATACAACGAGGTTGTGAAAAGCGCCCGCGACGCCGCAGAGGCGGCTGGATGGATCGTCGCATACATCGACGGACTAGGCATGCTCTCGCGCGTCGAAAATATCGGGCCCGACGATGACGATCCGCCGCTAGAACTCGACTCGCGCGGCCGCATCAAACTGTGCGGCGAGGAGGACGACGATGCCTGAGCACTTCGATTACAAAGTCGAACCCCCGCCGCTGTGCAAGCCGGGGTACACGCTCTGCGCAGTCTGCGAACGGGAAATCCTCGAACGCGAGACGCATTCGATTGAGCGTATCGGCGATGCCTGCGAGCCCTGTTACGTCAAGGCCCGCGCGGAGACCTTGGCCCTGCTGCTCGATGCCATTGGCCAGAACATTTGCTCCAATGCGGCCGCCGAACTTGAGGGCTTCGACGGCACGTTGGAGGAACTGTATCAGCGGGTAGAAGTCTTTCTCGACAATGCCGTGGACGCCCTCTATCGGATTCAGGGCAAGGAGCGGTGGGACAGGATGTTCAGCGAGTGGGCGAACCGAAAGGACAAGCCATGCGAGAAATCATGAAATGTGCCTTGGGCGAGTGCCCGTTTGCAAGGCCGTCGCCGTTCACGCGCGATGAGGTTGCCAAGAACATGATTTGGTGCGTAATCCACTGTGGTTATCTGAAGCCTGGCCTATGTGATTGCCCGAGCGAGCGCGAAGGCGTGCGCAAGCTCGTCTTGGACTTCGAGGAGGTTTCCCGTGCGTGAGATAGCGCGATGTGCGGTCGGCCAGTGCCCCTTTGCAAGGCCGACAAGAGGCCGCAAGGCGACATACGACCATTACTGTGCAATCAGTTGGTGCCAAATAGCTGATGGCAAGTGCGATTGCCCCCGCGAGCGGGAGAGGGTTCGCAAGGCGGTTCTGGAGTTCGAGGCGGCTGACAAGTGAATAGAGCGGCCCGTGTCGCGGCAGCGACAGGAGCCTGAAGCGCCACGCGGCCCTAGCCGGGTAGGGCGTCAAGGTCTGCCGAACCTTAATGGACGCTCGGCACCGGAGGGAAAACCTAGAACGCAGGCATAATGACGCGTGGCGGGAGCCGGGTGGGGAATCCGGCCGGGCCGCTCTATAAGGAGAATGCCATGAGCGAGCCGACATATCCAGTTTACAGAATTCTTGCTCGTTGGATTGAAGACATGAAGCCGAATTATAACGCCGCGCCGTGGCAGACGGAGGGCGTCCCGGCAGGGAAAATCCGAAACTCGACAAGTCATACAATCATGTTCCGCGAGGAACCAACTATGGACGGGGTTTTCGAAGATGCCGAGCGGTGGTGGGCTCAATTCCAACCCACTAGGAATGGTGCGGCAGATGCAATAATCATAGCAATCTTTGTTGAGCGCGAAACATGGTGCTTGGGATGGTTTAATCACTGGACCTTTGATGTCGGCCAAACAGACCAAGAAGCGCTCGCCAGCTTTGAAGTCTTTGTTGCGCGGAAAAAGGATTTCAACCACCAGAACCCCCGGATCGTCAACGGGCTCACCGTGCCAGCCCACGTCCTCATGGGCGCGGAGGACAGGTGGCGGTGGTCAGGCAAGGCGGATGATGATCAAGATACGCCGCCGCCGTGCCGGTGCAAATGGTGTAAGGAACAGGGACGTATCAGGATAAACCATTAAGGAAGAACCCATGACGCGGATCGTCTACATCCTCCGCGCGGGCAAGGAACGCAGGGAATTCCGGCGCGCGGCTGATGCCATGGCGCAGGCGACGCGCTGGCACGGCGAGGGGCGCGTGGTGCGGTTTTCGGCAAGAGCCGCCAAGTCGGCCAAGGAGGCGAACGATGGGAGCTGAAAGCGAGAAGCATTTGCCCGCGATTCCGATGAACGGCAGGGGCGTGGTCCTGGCGACTCTTGAGGACGCCTTTCGGTTCGCCAAGATGGTCTGCATCAGTGGCCTTGCGCCCAAGAGCTTTGATGCACCCGAAAAGGTTCTCGTGGCTGTCCAGGCCGGGGCCGAACTGGGTCTTTCGGCAATAGTCAGCCTACAAAACATGGCGGTCATCAACGGCAAGATGACCATCATGGGCGACCTCGCCAAGGCCCTCGTCCAGAACAGTGCCGTATGCGAGTACATCAAGCCGCCCCAATGGACGGGCACCCTCAAGGGCGGCGACCGGGCCTGTACCGTCACCAGCAAGCGCACGGATCAGGAGCAACCCCTTGTCACGATCTTTGGCATCGAAGAGGCCAAAATCGCAAAGCTCTGGGGCAAGCGCGGGAAAGACGGCCAGGACACGCCCTGGATTACCTATCCCGAACGGATGCTGTACTACCGCGCCCTGAGCTTCAACCTGCGGGACAACTTCGCGGATGTGCTGAAGGGCATCCACCTGACCGAGGAATTCGAGGGCCAGACCATCGCCCCGCTGGACGCTACGCGCATCGTCGAGGCCAAGGTCGTCGAGGACATCAAGGCCGCGGGCGGCGATCCCACGGATCTGGACGAGGTTGAGCGGCGCGTTCAACAGGCCGAGCAGGGCGCGCTAGGTCACGAGGCCAAGACGGCAGAGGATTGGCAGGCGGTGGCAACTGAGACGGCCGAGGCCGAGCCCGAAGCCGAAGCGCCGAGCGAGCCGCCGGCCGACCTGTTCAAAGACCCGTTGCTAGACCTCAAGACCAAAATCAACGATTCGGTGACAGGCTGCACGGTCGAACTGCTTGACTTCATCATCGAAAAGTTCAAGGCGGACGGCACGCCCCTTACCGAAGAGACGTTGACCGAAGCCGCCAAGGCGTCCATCGCCAAGCGGACGAAAGCCAAGAAGGGGACTAAGCCATGACGGCCCTTGGGGAGCATTCCAATCCGGCGCTATGTGCGAAGTGCGGCGGTCGCTGCTGTCAACGAGCCCCCGGAGAATGTCGGCCCCAGGATTTTGCCTCAGCAACAGAACTCGCCGAGAAATTGGCAAGTGGCCGCTACGGCATCGATTGGTGGGAAGGTGACCCGCGAACAAGCGACGCCGAGCGAGAGCAAATCCCGTGGCCCGAAACGGGCGATGGGAAAGCCTATTTTGTTCGGCCAGCCGTGACGGGCCGGGAAGGGCGACTCTTCGATGCCAGTTGGGGCGGGAAATGTACCTTCTTGAAATCGGACGGGTGCGCCTTGGCTCCTAGGAATCGGCCGCATGGATGCCGTACTTTGATTCCAGAGGCCAACGGCGAATGCACTTATGCCCACGGCGATTTAGAGAAACGGCTTGCCTGTTTGGAATGGCTCAAAACTCCGCTGTTGGATGAAGCCCTTTCGGCTCTCGGGGTTATGGGGATTGAAGTCTGATGACCACCCGCCGCCGGTCAACCATCCAGCGATACCGAGAGTGCCCGCTGCTCTACTGGGCAATCGAGGACGGCGCGGTTAAGGACCATCCCGGCGACCCGGCCCAGATTGGCATCGAGACGCACGCGGTGATTGCTGCCTACCTGCGGCACCTGAAGGTGACCGGCGCGCCTCAGGACTGGTCGTGGATTGCCAAGGAGGGCCTGAAGCCGGTGCCTGCCCGCTGGCGCAATGAGGTTGAATCGTTCCTACAGGATTTCCGCAAGTGGCGGTTCCGGCCTGAGACATTCCAGTTGATTGACGAGTTGCGGTATGTGCCGTTTCGTGACGGGTCTGAGCTGCGCTGGCAACCGGACTTGGTGCGCGCCGACAACGATGTGGTTCTCGAAATCGCCGACTGGAAAAGCGGCTGGGCGACCATGACCGACGACGACCTGGCGGCAGACTTTCAGGCCCGGTGGTACGCCTACTGTGCCTGGAAACTGACCAAGGGTTCGTTCCAGGTCTACAAGTTCACGGTCTGGTATCTGCGGATGGGCGGCAAGCGATCTACCGCGTCGTTCGGTTGGGACGACATGGCGCGCTTCGAGAAGGAGCTTGCCAAGCTGTTTGCGGAGATTGATGGCCGCGAGCATATCCTGCCCTGGGGCTGCAACGTCAATTGTGGCACGCAGGACGGATCGAAAGTCTGCCCGTGCATGGGCCGCTGTCCCCTTGCCCTGCCTGACGAGCCGGTAATTCGCGTGGGCGACACCTTTGAACTGCTCAGGTTGCCCCAGGTGGACGGTCAGTACGTCATAGAGACCCGCGAGCAGGCCGAGGCCGTGGGCGCGTGGCTGGCGGTCCAGGGCGCGAAGGAACGGGGACTCAAACGGTCGCTCAGGACTTACGCAGAGGCCAATGGCGGGGCGGTATCGGCCGGCAACGGCCAAGCGTGGCGATTCACAACCACGGAGAGCCGCAAGTTCCGCAACCCCCTGGCCTTGGCCCGGCGCGTCGGCGAACTGGTCGAATCCCCCAACGAGGACGAGGACGACCCGCTGGGCGTACTGCGCATCGACGCCGAGGCGGTCAAGCGGCTCGTCAAGCGTGACAAGAGCGGCCAGGTTGCAATGGTCGTCGGCGACCTGAGCGAGCCCGACGTGACGGTTCGGTTCGGACTGGGCGGCAAGCAATCGGAAGGAGAACGAGGCGATGGGTAACTTACCACTGTTCAACGCGACCGGCAAGTGTCCCAAATGCGGCAGCGGCGATGTATCCACGACTCATTTCGCGGCCGGACAACGTTCTTGGTTGAATGGGCGGGCATATGTGGACGAGTATCGCGAGCGCATGGAGCGGCATTGCCAACGTTGCCACTATCATTGGTCTGAACGTCCCTTGCACGCGGACAAGCAATCGGAGGGCGAGTGAGATGGACGAGATACCGTTGAATTCGACGATAATGATCTGGCTTATCTGCCCGGCCTGTAACGGCAAGGACGATGGGTGTACTGCCTGCGACGGTACTGGGGGCACAACGAAGGAAATCACCCTCGCCGAACTCAAGGATGCGATTGTCAAGTTCGACGACTAAGCGGCCAGGCGGAGAGAGACAAAATAATGATGCGCAAATTCTGTCCGCCATTGGGGCGGCTGGGGCATGTGGTCGTGGTGGTTTTTGTCTGAACTGCATAATTTTTAGGAATCACGCAATGAACACCATTCTGGAAGAAGTTGTGGCTGAGCGGAATCGGCAGCGGGAGTTAAAGCATGGCGGCGACACCGATGCCTTCGACCGAGGCAATAGCCGAAACGACTGGCTGGCTTACATCATGGCTTATGCCGGTCGCGCCGCAGCGAAGGTGTTCCGCAACGAGCGCGAGGGTTGTCAGTTCCGAGAGAATATGATCAAGGTGGCAGCGCTCGCCATCGCCGCCATCGAGGCCCACGATAAAGGATATTGTTGAAAGGAGGAGCCGACCATGAGTCGAGAAGAAAGCCCGTTGTGGCGTGGCACAACGCCCGTGGATGGCGAAACGGTCGAGACTTGCGCGGTCTGTGGGTGCAAGCGCACAACGTATCCCTATGACGGCGAATTGGCAACATTTCCCCGATGGCGCTTTGTGGCGATGAAGAGCATCGAGAATGCCTCGCCGAATCGCATTGCAAGCTGCTATTCAACATAAAATCATACCGTGATTGCCGCCGCGTGACCGTGACCGTCGAGAAGGCGGAGGAGGCGTGAGATGGCGAGGCGTTCGCAAGAGTACATTTTGAAATGCCCAACGTGCGGCAACCCGATTGATGACATTGACGTTAAAGCCGCCGCGGACGGGAGTTGGTGCGCCAAACTATTCTGTTTCGAATGCGGAGTGCTCGATTGCGGCGTGATTCAACAAGCTTTCGAGGCGGGATTCCGCCGGGGCAGCCATGACGCGATTGAGGAAGTAAGGGCGCAAGTGCAGAAACTCGTGCGCATGCCGTAACGCAAGGGGGCTGTAACCTGTAGCGACTGAAGAATCGAGGATGCTGTGACCCACAGTATACTCGCCGTGGACCCTGGCCCTGTCCAGAGCGCGTGGATTGTCTTTCAGGGCGAACCGTATCCCGGAATCGTCCTCAATTCCGCTATCCACGACAATCATACCCTAGAGAACTACATCGAGGCGATGGCGTGTAACGGGGCGCATGACAGACCCGAGGCCTGCGCCATCGAGCGCGTAGCCTGCTACGGGATGCGCGTTGGTCAGGAAGTCTTTGAAACCTGCTTTGCCGCCGGTCGGCTCGCGCACGCTTGGGATTTGGGCATGTTCGCCCCGGCGCAACGCATCTACCGCCGCGACGTGAAGCTCCACTTGTGCAACTCGGTTCGGGCGAAGGATGCCGATGTCCGGGCGGCGCTGATCGACCGCTTCGGACCCGGCAAGGACAAGGCTGTCGGCACTAAGGCCGCGCCCGGCCCGCTCTACGGCCTCAAGCGCGACCTGTGGGCGGCGCTGGCGATAGCGGTAACTGTGGCAGACCAGTTGAGAACCGGGGCGATGGTCTTAGGAAAGGAGAATTAGTATGTGTGACGCGGCATTGGATGGCGACATGTACGATCCGAATACCCCAAGCGGCAAATGGGCCGGCGCTGAGCCAGAGCATGTCCAGGGGATAGGTTGGCAATGGCCCGTGCAGCCAATGCCGATGTATCGGGCCGCAGAACCACAGAGCAAGGCATCGCGCAATAGGTTCAGGCGGGCGTGGCGCATCCTGTGCGGAGATTAGAACCGGGGCGATGGTGATGGGGAAGGAGCAATCATGAACTGCCAGGACATTCTGACCGCGTGGTTAAAGGATAACGGCTATGACGGACTGTGCAACCCCTATGCAGAGTGCGGCTGCCCGCTGGATGATCTGATCGTCTGCGGGGGCAGCCCGGCCTCGTGCCTGCCCGGATACGCCGGGCCGGACCCGAGCGGGGAGAGCGAGTACCTATTCTGCGCGAGCCGCGAGGCGGCTAAGGCGGCGAAGGAGGACGGCGGTGCGTAGAGTATTTCAGACCTCTTTTGGTAGGCTGGAGGGGAACTGCTTTCCAGCGTGTTTGGCCTCGATTCTCGAAATCCCTCTTGCGTCAATACCACATTTCTGCCGCGACCACAAAGACCATGTTGCGGCAGCCGCAGAGTGGCTATCAGGCCACAATATAACACTCGTGCATGTGCAGTTCGACAAGAAAAACCCGGAGAGCATTGAGGACGAGTTCTTTGCCAAACAGAAGGGGCTGCACCACATCATGTGTGGTCATACGTACCCAGGCGGACTCGGCCACGTCGTTGTCGGTCTGGACGGAAAGATAGTCCATGACCCGCTGCCAATGGAACTTCAAAAGACGTTCAAGCCAGACAGAGAACACTACCTGTTCGCTGTTTTGGACCCGTCGAAGGTCGTCGGATGCGGTGGATTTATTATCAACGGATGCCAAGGTCAGGCGGCGAAGGAGGGCGGCGATGCGATTGCGGATACGGATGAATGAGGTTCTGCACGACCGGCGCCTGGTTATGACTGCCCACGACAGCGATGCCGTCTGGACGACGCCCGAGGAGCGCGAGGCTATCCACCGGCACAACGCCGCCATCGTCGCCGCACGCGAGCCCCGCATCAAGGAGATTCAGCGATTGGACCGCATCGAGCAGGCGAGGCTCCTCGCTCTTCCCCGCAACGTCCGAGGCAACACGCACCCCAAGAGCTTCCGCATGACCCCGGCCTTCGCCTTACAGGTTGCTGAGCGCCTGCGACGGGGCATGTCGGGCCTAGCGATAGCGCGGGAGTTGGGCACGTACAAAGACAAGGTGTATGACGCGAAAAAGGTGGCGATCACACTGGGCTACTATCCTTCGGCCCCTGAAATCGGAGGCCGGGCGTGAGTGACCGCGTGAACATCGGCGACGTGAGTGCCTGGCGGGTGTCGCATCGTGCCGAGCCGGCGGCTGTCGCCCTAGCTGACCGTCATTACAATCGCCAAAAGCCCGGTACGCCGCAATTCGTTCCGCCGGGCCGATGTCTCGTACTATTTCGTCCGCAAGCCTTGTGGGTAACATCGTGGCCCTTCGCGCAATATGTCAAACACGAATGGGCGGGCGCGTGGGTCAACTCATGTTTCCGCCGAGAAGGCGGACAGCGAGCGAGCGACATGATTACTGAGGCGGTGGCGATTACCCAGTGGTATTGGCCCAATGTACCAGAGTTGGGCATCGTGACATTCGTAGATGGCCGCAAAGTCCGACATAAGCGCGACCCCGGCCGGTGTTATCGGAAAGCAGGTTTTGAGCATGTGGGCTTCACAAAGCAGGGTCTCTGGGTCTGGCAGATGTTGCCAAGGGCGATGCCGACTCCGATGCTTCCGAGCAATGCACAATTAAGGATATTCGATGCCGTTTGACCGCATCTCCATCGGCGACGTGCAGCTTATCCGCGGCGACTGGCTCGCGGTCGCGCCCACGTTGCCGGAGCGGTCGGTGCATTGCGTCGTTACGAGTCCGCCCTACTTCGCCCTGCGGTCATATCTGCCCAAGGATCATCCCGACAAGGCGAAGGAACTGGGCAGCGAACCGACGCCCGAGGCGTTCATTGCCACGATGGTCGATGTGTTCCGCGAGGTGCGGCGCGTGCTGCGGGATGACGGCGTTTGCCTCATTAACTTGGGTGACAGTTACTGTTCTGCTCAGGGCGGTAGGCAGCACACGGCTGGTCT
>DATKXP010000550.1:0-6565 GCA_035529015.1 Phycisphaerae bacterium
CAAACTCACGCTGGCCGGTATCGGCACGGGTGGGCAGGGCCTTCAGAACCTGTCAGCGTTCCAGCAGTTCCCTGAAGTCCAGGTGGTTGCGGTTTGCGACGTGAATCGAGAGGGGGGCGGCTACCTGTCGTGGAACTGGACGCAAGGCAAGGAACAACGCGCGGGAGGCCGCGAACCCGCACGCCGCGCGGTCACACAGCATTACGCCGACCAGAGACGATCCGGGACCTACCGGGGGTGCAATGCCTACACCGACTTCCGTGAGTTGCTGGCCCGGGAGACGATAGACGCCGTGATGGTCGCGACACCGGATCACACGCACGCGGTGGTGACGATGGCCGCACTCAAACGGGGCAAACATGTGTACTGCGAGAAACCGCTTACGTATTCGGTCTACGAAGCGCGGCAGGTGGCGGAGGCGGCGCGGCACGCCGGGGTCGCCACGCAGTTGGGCAACCACGGGCAGGCCTCCGAGGAGGCTCGTCTGGTGTGCGAGTTCATCCGCGACGGGGCCATCGGTCCGGTGCACAAGGTGCAGGTCTGGTGTCCGTCTCGATTCTGGTCGTGGCCCGGGTGGGCGGGCCGTCCGCCGGAAACGCCCCCGGTTCCCGACGGATTGGATTGGGACTTGTGGCTGGGTCCGGCGCCCGAGCGGCCGTATCACCCGGCGTACTGCCCGTGGACGTGGCGCAACTGGTGGGATTTTGGCACGGGACTGTTGGGGGATCTGGGATGCCACAAACTCTCCACGGTGTTCAAGGCGCTGAGGCTTGGCCATCCGAAGAGCGTGGAGGCGTGTTGCACGAAGTTGGACCCGGAGGTCTACCCGTTGGGGGTGATCGCGCGGTATGAGTTTCCCGCACGCGACAACATGCCCCCGCTGACACTGACGTGGCACGACGGGGGCCTGAAGCCCGCCCGGCCGAAGGAACTCGAACCCGGCCGCCGCATGGCGGACGTCGTCTACATCGGCGAGAAAGGGACGCTGATGGGCCACAGGCTGATCCCCGAATCGAACATGAAACGCTACGGGCGACCGCCCAAGATGCTTCCCCGCTCGGTCGGGCATCACAAGGAGTGGGTTGACGCATGCCGGGGCGGCCCGCCCGCAGGCTCCAGTTTTGTGGATCACGCTGGGCTCTTGACCGAGGTCTGCCTCCTCGGGAACGTTGCTGTGAGGGCGGGGAAGCCTCTGCTCTGGGACGGACGGGCGATGCGCATCACCAACGACGAGCACGCGAACCGGTACCTGCATCGTGAGTATCGGAAGGGCTGGAGCCTGTGAACGTCGGCCTGGTTGTCTGCTCTCACGATCTCGTGCCATTGGGTGGAGGCCAACGTCATGTTATCGGATCGGATCACACGCCGCGAGGCCATCAAGGCGGGGACCGCCGCTTTGGCGGCGGCGGGCGTTTCTGCGGCACGTGCGGCCGCGAAACCGGAGCCGCCGCAGACGCCGACCATCGGCATCGCCACACTGGGGTTTGGCCAGCACACCAACGCCGGCCTTGCCGGGGAGTTGGCCCGCAACGGCATCCGCGTCGTGCAACTGTTCCTCAGCCAGACCGACAGCCGGTACTGGAAATACAACGGCCGGTCCGACGTCTCCGACCTGACCGCCCAGCGCTGTAAGGCCATCGCCGAAGCGTACCGGTCGGCCGGCGTGTCCATCCACAGCATCGGCGTCTACACCAACCTCATCCACCCGGATGAAGCCGAGCGAAAGGCGAACCTGGCCTACTTCGAGGCGATGATGACGATCGGCGGCGCGATGGGCGTCACGACGTTCATCACCGAGGCGGGAGACTACCACTCGGACGAGCCGGCGCCGCCGGTGGCGTACCACTTCCAGGAGACGGTCTGGAAGAGGATGGTAGCCACCGGCAAGGAACTCGCGCACCTGGCCGAGCGCCATCAGGCGACCGTGCTCCTGGAGCCGTTCTTCGGCGGGTTCCTGGCCAGCGCGAAGCGGGCGCGCGTGTTCATCGAGGAGATCGCCTCGCCCCGCGTTCGCGCCCTGCTTGACCCGGCCAACCTGCTGGAAGTAAACGACCTCGAGGAGATGTTCACCCAACTGGCGCCCTATACGGACTGTCTGCATGCCAAGGACCGCAAGTTGCACGTGGGCCGCGGCGTGGCGGCGGGCCAGGGCGACCTCGACTATCCGACGTTCGTCCAACTGGCGGCGAAGCACACGCCGCGCGCCCCGCTCATCCTGGAGTACGTGGGCCCGGACGATTACAAACAGGCCCTGGCCCACCTGCGAAACGCCATGCGCCCTTGAGCACACCGAGGGCTCCATGCGGATCGCCCTGCCGCCCGGCCGGCGGAAAGGAATTGACAGGATGGTGTTCATGAGCCTGTTGCACGAACCGCGCGGCGGCCTTCCCAGGCCGCCGCGATCCGTCCTGCATCGAGCGTGGTGGCCTGGGAAGGCCACCACGCGGAAGCGGGGGCGAATTGTGCAACAGGCTCCATGCAAGGTCTTGCGACGTGCATCGGGTGTCGCGGCCGTGTTGGCGTACGTGGGTGTGATTTCGTTGCACGCGGGACCCGTTTCGGCAGTGGAACCGTTTACGCGCATCTATGACGCCCCGGCAGAGGCAGCCGCCGCGCTCTCACAGAAGGCGCTGGCGCAGAAGAGCGGGTGGATGCCCGTTGAAGAAGGTGATACGGCACATCGCTTCAACGGGTGCGCCGTCTTCCTGAACGACAAGATCGTGGCCGTGCTGCACAAGGATACGGCCGACGTTGACCTGTATTCGCGTCAGACGCCGGGGCTGAAACGCTGTGCACGCCTTCAGCCGCTCGGCCGCGACGGCACGATGCTGAAGCCGGCCTCGCTCGCCGTCCGAGAGAACACCACAGGCTCGGTATCGCTTGAGGTGGCCCTTCAGTCGCCGGGCGCCGCGCCCTGCCATGTCACCTATACGCTGACCATGGGCGGTGCGTTTATCAAGACAACGGCCACCGCGGGTGTGGCGAGGCTTCGCGTGCACGCCCCGTGCCGGTTTGCCGTGATGCCCGACTTCTTCGGCGACGACATCGTGGTCGATGCGGCCACGATTCCCGCCGGCCGCGCTGAACTGCCGAGCGAAAACTTCCTGCTCCACATGATGCACGGCGGAGAGGCCGTCGTGATGACCGTGTCGGAGTCGCGCGCGGGCGACATCGGGGTCACGCTGTCCGGGTCGGGGCCGCGGCGAATCGAGAGTTCGGATATCACCTACGGCAAGCCGCACGTCTGGGTCGCCCTTCTTGCCGAACGGGGGATCTGGCACGAACGCACGGTCGGCCCGACGGATGCCGGGAAGGTCCTCCCGCTGGACTGGACGATGCCGTTTACGGCCCTGTGGCGAGTCGATTGGCGCGCCGCCGACGGGCTGACCGACAGTTGGGAGACGCTGCTTCAGCACCCCGAGGGCAAGTACGTGATGCAGGGGTGGTTTGGCGAGGACGCGTCGTTGGGACAGAGTTTCGGCGAGGAGTTTGGGCCAAGGGATTGGAACAAGCCCGGCCGAAAGCGCTGGAACCCCGTCCTCGGCGGCTTCGCGTATCCGTGCTGGATCGACACCGATCGCCGCGGCTACCTGCAGCCGCTCAAGGAGCGCCGGTACGTGGAGCGCGGCGAGGTGTGCAACTTCGATGGTCCGGCGATCCTCTATCCGCTCGACAGGGTGAAGGCGGCTCCGTTCAGCACGCCCATCGAGAAGTTGACCGTGGTTGACCTCGTCCGCATGACCTTGGGTGTGGGGCCGTGCCAATACATCCTCGACCTGGAGGGGCAGAAGAGGCAGGCGAAGGGCGTCGCCACCTGCTACGCCCGAGACGTCATCAACGCCATCTACAAGGAAGGCACACAACTCGAGAACGGCCCCGTCATCGAAGCGCAGTTGTCCGCCGCCGTCGCGTTCATCCGCAACGTGCGGGAGCGGATCGATGACTACGTGGCGTTCGGGCACACGACCAGGGCGTACCTCGGAGAGCAGAAGCGCCTCCATCCGAAGCATGCGGCGTTCCTGGATGGCCTGCTGCTGATCACGGGGAGGCTCGACGAGTTCTTCGAGAGCCGCAAGGATGGCATTTACACGCCCCAGTACGCCGAACAGGCCGCCGAGGACTTCCGCAAGGAACTGCTCACCTGCACCGGCGACGACGCGTACGCGAAGTGCAGCGCGCGCATGAAGATCTTCACGGGAATCGGCGGCAAACAGGACGGGCTCGTCGCCTCATGCCGCATGATCGTGAAGATGCTGCGTCAGCGCTGCGGAATCGCCATGGCCACGAACCCTGAGTTGAAGGACATGGCGACCGAGATGCGCACGCGCACCCAGAAGATGCTCCGGAGCCCGACCGCCTACGAGGCGCCTCAACACTGAGCAGACGAGTCCTTGATGGCCGGCGGTCGTGGGGATACACTCGGTGCCGCCGCCGACGACGGCGGCAAACCGGCAAAGGAGAACCCATGCAGAAATGGCCTTTGGGCGTGTTCGCCAGTATCGACGCGGGTCTGGGTGTCACGCTTGACGTGGCGCACGACCTGGGCGTTCCCACGATCCACCTTCATGCTCCCGGGAAGACAAACCGAACGCCGGACAGTGCGGAGCAGTTCCTGGCCAGGCTCGATGAACTGGGCATCCGGATCACGGTCGTGTTCGGCGGATTCGACGGCGAGAGTTACGCCGACATCCCCACGTGCCAGCGCACGGTCGGCCTCGTGCCGTCGGAGACGCGCGCCCGGCGGACGCAGGAGATGAAGGAGATCGCCGACTTCGCGCGGTTGCTGGGCGTCGGTGTTGTGGCGCTGCACGTCGGCTTTCTTCCGCACGACCCGAACGCGCCGCTCTACGGCGAGGTTGTGTCGGTCACGCGCGACGTGTGCGACCACTGCAAGGCGAACGGGCAGAACCTGCATCTGGAGACGGGGCAGGAGACGGCCGACGCCCTGCTGCGGTTTCTCTCGGACGTGGGCCGCGACAACCTGTTCGTCAACTTCGATCCGGCCAACATGATCCTCTATGGCTCCGGCGATCCGATCGACGCGCTGAAGAAGGTCGGCACCCGCGTGCGAAGCGTTCACTGCAAGGATGCGAAGTGGGCCGGCACGCCGGGCGAGCAGTGGGGTACGGAAATGCCGCTCGGTCAAGGCGACGTGGGGATGGAGGCCTTCCTGCGAACGCTCCACGAAATCGGATACGACGGGCCGCTGACCATCGAGCGCGAGATCCCGAACGACCCCCGGCGGCAGCAGGAAGAGGTCGCCGGAGGCATCCGCCTGCTGAATGAACTCAAGGCCGGGATCGCCGCGGGATGAGTCTCCTGGCAGGAAGGTGACCGGCGGCCCACGCGAACGGAGACCCGCGATGACAGGTGCGCGCGACCGGCAGAAACTCGCCATCGAGGGCGGCCCGAAGGCCGTAACGCGGGAACTGCCCGGCTGGCCCCGGTTCGATGACCGCGCGATCCGGGCCGTCGAGGACGTGCTCCGATCCGGCAAGGTCAACTACTGGACCGGCCCGAAGGGCATGGAGTTCGAGCGGAAGTTCGCCGAGTGGCAGGGCAGCCGGTTTGCCGTCAGCACCTCGTCCGGAACGTCGGCGCTGCACGTGGCGCTGTCGGCCCTGGGGATCGGTCCCGGCGACGAGGTGATCGTCCCCTCCTACACGTTCATCGCCACGAGTTTCGCGGTCGTCCAGGCCGGCGCGGTGCCGCGCTTTGCCGACGTCAATCTCGATGACCACTGCATCAGCATCGAGTCGGCCGGGAAACTCGTCAACACGCGGACCAGGGCCATCATCCCCGTGCACCTGTACGGCAACGTCTGCGACATGGACCCGATCATGGCCTTCGCCGAGAAGCACGGCCTCTACGTGGTCGAGGACAACGCCGAGGCGTTCGGCGGGGAGTACAAGGGCAGGAAGACCGGATCGATCGGCCACGTCGCGGCGTGCAGTTTCTGCCAGAACAAGACGTTCACGACCGGCGGCGAGGGGGGCATGCTCACCACCGACGACGAGGACCTGGCCTGGGAGGCACGCAGTTTCCGCGACCACGGCTACGACGTGAAGAAGCGCCTCAGCCTGCTGGCCCTGGAGCAGAAACTGCCGTACGTCCACAACCGCGTGGGATGGAACTACCGCATGACTGAGATGCAGTCGGCCATCGGCCTGGCCGAACTGGAACGGATCGACACGTGGAACCTGCCCCGGCGCCGGCGCAACGCCCACATCCTGACCGACGCGCTGGGCGAGATGCCCCAGGTCACGTACATGCCCATCGACACCGACGAGCGGCGGAACGGCTGGTACGTCTGCGCCTTCTCGCTCGACATCGACACCATGCGCTGCGACATCGGCCGGTTCGTGGCGGCCGCCTGCGCCGAAGGCGCCCCGTGCTGGAAGGTGTTCTGGCCGCAGTGCCACACCGAGAAGGCCTTCGTCGAGAAGAACGCCTTCGGCGCCTCGGGCTTCCCTTTCACGTCCACCGAGTACGCCGATCCCGACAGCGTCGATTACGGCAACGTGGACGTGCCCAATGCCCGGTGGCACGAGTCGCACACGTTCAC
>DATKXP010000551.1:0-7012 GCA_035529015.1 Phycisphaerae bacterium
GCCGCGCACGATCCGCTGGGCGAGACCCTCGACGATGGCGGTCTTGCCGACACCCGCTTCGCCGATGAGGACGGGGTTGTTCTTGGTCTTGCGTGAGAGGATGCGGATGACGCGGCGGATCTCGGCGTCGCGGCCGATGACCGGGTCGAGTTTCCCGGAGCGGGCCTCGTCGACCAGGTCGCGGCCGTAGCGCTTCAGCGCGTCGTAGGCGCCCTCGGGGCTCGCGCTGGTGACCCGCTGGCTGCCGCGCACCTGTGAGAGCGCTTTCAGGAACCGGTCGCGCGTGACGCCGAACTGGGCGAGGACGCGTCCGGCGGGCGAGTCGTGCCCGGAGTCGATGATCCCCAGGACGACGTGCTCGACGGAGACGTACTCGTCGCGGAGCCGCTTGGCCTCGTCCTCGGCCTTGACGAGGACCTCGTTCAGCCGCTGCGTGACGTACACGTTACCGGGCCGCGCGCCGGGGCCGCCGACCTGCGGCCGGCGATCCAGTTCCCCGGCGAGTTCGGCTCGCAGGGCGTCCAGCGGGACGTCCATCTTGTTGAGGAGGCGCGGCAGCAGGCCCTCCGGCTGGTCGGCCAGCGCCGCCAGCAGGTGCTCGACGTCCACCTCCTGGTGGCCGTGGCGGACGGCCAGCGACTGGGCGTCGTGCAGCGCTTCCTGGCATTTCTGCGTCAGGCGATTGGGATCCATGGTGCGTGCCTCCCGTTTATCCGTGTGGGCCGGGGCGTGCCCCGGCATCTTCAGATAGTATCTTCGCCTTGCTGGAGGGCAAACGCCGTGCCACGCTGGTGGGGCTGTTTCCGGGCACTAAAGGGCGGCCTGTTGGCCGAAACAGGGGGTCCAGGGGCGGCCCTGTGCCATTTTGGCAGGCGGGGTGAGGCGCACCGCGCCCGCTGTATCAGCGCCCGAAGAACGACGCCAGCGAGTCGTTGCGGATGGTCGTGTACCAGGGATGGAGCGTCTCGCGCGGCGAGAGGGTGGCCAGGAGCAGACCCTCGCCGGCGTCGGCGGTCTGGATGCCGCGCGCGTCCCAGCAGCCGGAGTTCAGCCACCGGTCGTCGGCGCTGGTGTTACACAGCAGCGTGGGCGTGGCCCATTCGGCAGCGCGGCCGGCGAAATGAGCGGGAACCACCTTCGGCTTGGTGCCGGGGTCGGGGTCGGGCCCGGCCATGTGGGCGATCACACAGAAGGCGCCGGCGCCCCCGCGCGCGAGTTCGGCAAAGACACGGGGGAAGCGGATGTCGTAGCAGATGGCCAGACCCAGCCGCCAACCGGCGCACTGAGCCAGGACCGGCTCGCGCCCCGCCACGAAAGGTTTCGTGTCGAGCGGCGTGAGGCACCGCTTGCGGTAACGGACCTCGGCCGACGTGTTGCCGCAGGCCAGAGCGTCGTTCGTGGCCGCGCCGGCGGCAAGACCGGCGGTCCCGAGAATGAGGGCGAGGCCGGCGTCGCGCGCCTGGGCGGCCAGTTCGCCTTCGGCCGCGGCGAGTTCGTCCCAGTCGAAGCCGGCGAAGTCGGCGCGGGCGACGCTCGGGTAGCCGGTCAGGGCGCATTCGGGCGTCAGGAGGACGGCCGCGCCCGCCTCGGCGGCGGCGGCAATGCCTTCGGCAATACGGTCACGGTTTTCCGAGACCGAGTCCGTAGCGGTGAAACTCCAGCAGGCGGCGGTCAGGGGGTCGGGCATGGACGCTCTCCTTGACGCGCCGGCGATCATACAGACCGGGTGGGCGGCCCGGCAAGGCAGTTCCGGTCCCGGCGGTGATACGGTCTTTGTGGATTTGGCACATGGCCACGCAAGCGTGGCCATGCCACCCGCCGGAGTCGCTGTACCGCGTTTTCGTGGATTGACGGGTGCCGCGCTGTCGATTACAATGCCGCTCTCATCCGAAGTCTATGGCCGAAGGCCAGAAGGTGGACATCCCGGCCAGGGGCGATGCGGTCTCCGGACTGTTCGCCCGCCAGGAGGTCGTCGGCCTCGTCCGCCAGACGCTGTGCGACGAGGGGCGGGCGAGTGTCGAAGGCCTGTGGGGATCCAGCGCGCCTGCCCTGGCCGCGGCCCTGTTGCCGGCCTGTCCGTCCACTCTCCTGTACGTCGTCGCGCACATCGATTCGGTGGACGACGCATGCGACGACTGGCGTCTGTTCGCGGGCGTTGACCCGGCCGTCTTTCCCGCGTGGGAGGCGCTGCCGACCGAGTCCGAGGTCTCGGACGAGATCCTGGCCGACCGGCTGCGGGTGCTGAAAGCGCTGGCGACGGCGCGCCCCCGAGCCCGACGCGGGAGCGTCGGGTCATCCCAACCGGCGGGGGCGGGTGCCACGGGGGATGACGGTGCCCCGACGCTCCCGCGTCGGGCTCGAAACGACGCAGCGCTGCTTCGGGTGGTCGTGGCGCCGATCCAGGCGATCATGCAGCCGGTTCCCTCGCCGCGGCATTTGGCCGACAACACCATGGAGTTGACCGTCGGCGCCGAATACAGCATGGCTCGCCTGCGCCGATGGCTGGCGGATCGCGGGTTCCGCCCGGCGGAACTCGCCCTGGAACCCGGCCAGTACGCCGTGCGCGGCGGGATCCTGGACATCTACCCGCCCACCGCGCCGGCGCCGTACCGGCTGGAGTTCTTCGGCGACGAACTGGAAAGCCTCCGCACGTTCGACCCTGCGACGCAGCGGAGCCTCGACGACCGCGACAGCGTCGCCGTCTCGTTCGTGCCGACCGGCAAGGGCGGCCCACTCGCCCCGGAGACCAGCACCAACCTGCTGGACTACCTGCCGCAGGACGCGTGGATCGTCTGGCAGGACCCGCTCGAGATCGCCGAAGTCGGCCGTTCGTTCGTCGCGCGGCTGGCCAGCCCCGTGGGCGTGTACGCCTTCGAGGCGGTGGTGCGCGAGAGCCGCGACTTCACGCGGCTCGACGTTTCGAGTTTCACAAGCGGCGGCGCGAGCGACGCCTTCGCCCTTCGGACCGAGAGCCTCCCGGCCTTCAGCGGCAAGGCCGAGGCCGTGCGGGAGGAACTGGCGGCCCTGGCGGCCGAGGACACGGTGCTCCTGTTCTCGGACAACGAGGGCGAACGCGACCGCCTCGCCGAGATCACCGGCGCCATGGACCCGCAGGTCAGGGGTCGCATCCACCTGGGCGTAGGTCGCCTGGGGGCGGGTTTCCGTCTGGTGGCCGAGAACGTGGCCGTCGTTTCGAACCACGAGATCTTCCAGCGGTACCAGACGCGCCGGCGGCTCGGTCGGCGGCTCGAAACCCGCGCCATCGACACGTGGATGGACCTGAAGCGCGACGACCTGGTGGTCCACGTCGTCCACGGCATCGGCCGGTACCTGGGCATGAAGACGCTCCGCCGCGATGCCAAGGCCCTGACCGACACCCGGGGCGCCCGTCTGCCGCCCGGCCCGGCGGCCGCCGAGCAGACCGCCGACTACCTCCTGCTCGAGTTCCGCGACAAGGTCAAGGTGTACGTTCCGGCGTCGCAGATCGATCTGGTCCAGAAGTACGTCGGGGGCTTCAAGGGCAAGCCGCGCCTGTCGCGCGTCGGCGGCAAGGCGTGGGGCGAGAAGAAGCGGCGCGCCGAAGAGGCCGTTCAGAACTACGCGATGGACCTGCTGCGGATCCAGGCCGTCCGCGAGGCCCGGCCGGGCATCGCCTACCCCGCCGACAGCCTGTGGCAGAGGGAGTTCGAGGCGTCGTTCCCGTACCCCGACACCGACGACCAGGCGGCGGCGATGCACGAGATCCGGCGCGACATGTGCTCGCAGCGGCCGATGGACCGGCTCGTGTGCGGCGACGTGGGGTACGGAAAGACCGAGTTGGCAATCCGGGCGGCGTTCAAGGCCGTCGAGGCCGGTAAACAGGCGGTCGCGCTCGTGCCGACCACCGTCCTGACGGCTCAGCACGTGAGGACCTTCCGCGAGCGGATGGCCGACTACCCCGTCGTCATCGAGATGCTCTGCCGGTTCCAGGCGCGGGGCCGGCAGGCCGAGATCCTCGACCGGTTCCGCAAGGGGCAGGTCGATATCCTCATCGGAACGCACCGGCTGCTTCAGAAGGACGTCGTGCCGGCCGACCTGGGCCTGGTGATCGTGGACGAGGAACAGCGGTTCGGCGTGGAGCACAAGGAGCGGCTCAAGCGGATGCGGCAGACGGTGGACATCCTGACGCTGACCGCCACGCCGATCCCGCGGACGCTGCACCTGTCGCTTCTGGGCATCCGCGACATCTCCAGTCTGACGACGGCTCCCCAGGACCGGCGAGCCGTCCGGACCCAGGTGTGCCCGTGGGACGATGGCCAAATCCGGCAGGCCATTCTGCGGGAACTGGCGCGCGACGGGCAGGTCTTCTTCGTCCATAACCGCGTCCGGACGATCGAGGCGGTTGCCGACCGGGTACGGCGGCTGGTGCCGGAGGCCCGCATCGAATGGGCCCACGGCCAGATGAAGGAGCGTGAACTGGAGGACCGGATGCTCCGGTTCTTCGCCGGCGACGTGGACGTGCTCGTCTCGACCACCATCATCGAGTCGGGCCTCGACGTGCCGCGCGCCAACACCATGTTCATCCACGACGCCGACCGCTTCGGCCTGGCCGACATGCACCAGTTGCGCGGCCGCGTGGGGCGGTACAAGCACCGGGCGTACTGCTACCTGCTGCTTCCCGAGAAGCGTCCGCCGACGCCGGCAGCGTCGAAGCGTCTGCGGGCCATCGAGCAGTACTCGGAGTTGGGCGCGGGATTTCAGATTGCGATGCGGGACCTTGAGATCCGCGGCGCCGGCAACATCCTGGGTCTCGAACAGTCCGGACACATCTCCGCCGTCGGGTACGAGATGTACTGCCAGATGCTCGAGACGGCCGTGCGGCGGCTCAAGGACCAGCCCAGCGACGAACCATGCCGGGCAGACGTGCAACTGGACCTGGCGGCCTTCATTCCCAGTCGATACGTGCCCACCGAGAGCCAGCGCATCAGCCTGTACCGGCAACTGCAGCGTGCGGCCAACGCCAAGACGCTGGCCGAGGTGGCGGCCGAGATCCACGACATGTACGGACCGCTCCCGGACGAGGTCCAGAGGCTGGTGGACCTGGAGGCGGTCCGCGCCGCCGCCGGCAGGGCGGGCATCCGGTCGATCCATCGAAACCGAAAGGATCTGACGTTTACCCTCGCGGACGCCGCCCTGGTGGCGCCGCTCGTGAGCGAGTCGGATGACCGGCACGTCCGCCAGGCCGGCGTGGTTCGCATCCTGGACCCGCACACGCTGGTCTGGCGGCTGCACGAGGACGGCGGGGCGGCCGAGGCGCTCGCGCTCTTGAAGAAGGTCCTTGCCCCTTCCGCAGCAGAGAAATAGAATGCGAGACCCGTTTGAGGGGTTCTGGAGGCCTGACCGGTGAAACCCGTGTGGGCGGTGGTGGCGGCCGGCCTGGTGGTCTGTGTCGCGTCGGGCTGCGGCCGCCGGGGCAGAGAACTCGGCTCGCTCACGCCGCAGGCTGCTGCGCCGAGTGAGTTCGACTCGGGCGGCGGCGCGGCCGCCGAAGAGGTCAATCCGGTTCATCGGGCTCAGGCGGCGACCGGCAAGAAGGTAGCCGAGTTGGCCGAGCCCACGGGCAAGTTGACGCAGCCCGACCGGGACACTGAGTACGAAGCCCGTCTCGGGGACGTGGCGCTGCCGCTTCCCAAGGAGCGTCTGCCGGTCTTGGCAGACGTGGAGGGTAGCGGCGGCTCACCGATTTTGGTCAACACGGTTCTGGCGGAGGTCAACGGCGAGGTCATTACGCGGGAGGACATTCTCGGCCCGATCCGTCCACAGATGGCAAAGTGGCGGACGGAGTACACGCCGGAGGCCTTTGAGAGCCGCTGCCGCCAGGTCATCACGATGCGGCTGCGAGAGGAGATCAGCCGGCGTCTCGTTGTCCAGGAGGCGGAGGCGGAACTCTCGGAGCAGGAAAAGAAGCAGATCGAGACGACCCTCGGCCAGATCGTCAAGAACCTGGCCTCCGAGGCGGGCAGCGCCCTGCTGCTCGAGGAGAAACTCCAGCGCGAGGGGTCCTCGATCCGCGAGGAGCGCGAACGCCGCCGAAAGGAACTCCTCGTCCAGCAATACCTGCGGCGCAAGATCTCGCCGACGGTCCACATCACCCACTCCGAACTCTTGAATTCCTACCGCCAGGTCCGCCAGGAGCGGTACGTGCAACCGACGCGGGTGCGGCTGGGCGTGATTGCCATCCGAAAGAGCGAATCGCCCGACGTGGCCCAGGCCCGCGCCGTGGCCGACGCCGTGCACCAGCGGGCGCTGAAAGGTGAGGGCTTCGCCCGCCTCGCACGCCGGTACAGCCACGGGCCGATGGCGTCGAACGGCGGCGACTGGGGGTTTGTGACGAAGGGATCGTTCCGCATCAAGGCCGTGGACGAGGTCCTTTTTGCCCTGAAGGCGGGCGAGGTGGGGCCGTTGGTCGAAACCGACGAGGCCTTCTACATCGTCACAGCCCTGGCCTGGCAGGAAGGGCGGACGGTTCCCTTTACCGAGGTCCAGGACGAGTTGGAGGACGAGATCCGCGACCGCAAGTACAACGAGACGGTCAACAAGTACATCCAGGACCTGTACAAGCGCGGCTACGTCCGCGTCATGACCGAGAATATCTAGGGGCCCTCTGATGCCACAAGTCGTTTTCCTGCCGTACGATCTCCGCCTGGAAGTGCCGCGCGGAACCAGCCTGCTGGCCGCCGCCGACGAGGTCGCCGAGATGGTGGACGATGATTTCTTCGTCGGCGAACTGTGCGAAGGGCGACACGAGTGCGGCAACTGCTGCGTCGAGATCGTCGAGGGGGCCGATGCCCTCTCCCCCGTGACGGACTCCGAGCGAAGGCTCCTGGCCGAACTCGGGCGCGGCCCCGACACGCGAACCGCCTGCACCGCCCGCATCCGTGGCGACGTGACGGTCCGCATCCCGAACCCGGTCAAGCATCAAGAGCGGGAGGGGGCCCAGATGCAGGCCCATCCGTAGCAAGCCGTTCGCCTC
>DATKXP010000552.1:0-18590 GCA_035529015.1 Phycisphaerae bacterium
AGGGCCTTGCGGATCTGGACGAGGTTGTGCTCGACGATCCGGTCCAGGAGGTCCTCGACGAACTCGGGCCGCTCGGCCATGTCGGTCAGCAGGTCCATCAGACCGCGCATCGTCCAGGCCCGCTCGTACAGCGAGAAGCCGAGCATGTACCGGCTGAAGAGGTCGGGCCGGGCGGCGAGGGCCTCCGGAATGTCGGCGAACAGGTCATCAGCGGCCGGATCGGGCCACTCGTAGGCCGCCAGGTCCTCGGGCCTGCGGATCGGCCACTCCAGGGGCGTGCCGATGTCCTTATCGACGCTGCGGTCCCAGACGACGCCGTAGCGGTCGCGGTGGAGGTCGTTGCCGAGCGGTTCGAGGTACCCGATATCAGGGCCCAGGTTGAGGAAGTGCGTGTCGATGAACGGCGCAAGGTCCCGGGTGCCGAGGTGTTCGGCCATGCGCTCGGCGCAGCCCAGAGTCATGTCCCATGCCCAGGGGACGTAGGGCGGCGGGCGGAATTCCATCGCTTCGATGACGACGTCGCGTTTGGTGGGGCGTGACATGGGTCGCTCGCGAAGCCTTAAGTGCGGCGCGCCGGAACGTGTCCCGCCGCTCCCGCGGCGGGCTCGATGTTCGCCCCCGCGGCGGGCTCGTATTCGGCGCCGCGGCAGGCTCAAATGGAAACGGATGCCACAATGCGTCGCCGTACCGGCGACGGCTAAACGATCTCGCCGGTTGAGAAGTCGTACCGCCAGGGCCAGTCGGCGGGCTGCCAGTCGATGAGGTCGTCGGGCTCGAAGAACAGGGCGATCTCGGTCTCGGCGGCTTCGGGCGAGTCGCTGCCGTGGACCAGGTTGAAGCGGTTCGAGACGCCGAAGTCGCCGCGGATGGTCCCCGGATCGGCGTCGGGGCCGAAGGTGGCACCCATCATCTTGCGGACCACTGCCACGGCGCCCTTGCCTTCGAGCACCACAAAGACCATAGGACCGCCGGTCACGAAGCGGATGAGCGGCTCGTAGAAGTCCTTGCCCCTGTGCGGGGCATAGTGGCGCTCGGCCGTCTCGCGATCCACGACGGCCATTTTCATGGCGAGGATCTTGAGGCCCTTGGCCTCGAAGCGTGCGAGGATGCGGCCGACGAGGCCGCGATGGACGGCGTCGGGTTTGAGCATGACGAGGGTGCGCTGCACGTACGTTACCTCCTTGCTCCGATGCCCCGCCGCTCCCGCGGCGGGCTCGTATGGATCGCGGCGGGCTCGTACGGGTCGCGGTCGGCTCGTATGGGTCGCGGCGGGCTCGTGGCCCGTTACGCGATGCCGTCGAACAGGCGCGTGGACAGGTACCGTTCGCCGCAACTCGGGATGATGACGACGATGAGTTTGCCGGCCATCTCCTTGCGTGACGCGATCGTGTTGGCAGCCGCCAGCGCCGCCCCGCTGGAGATGCCGACCAGGAGTCCCTCCTCCTTTGCAGCGCGGCGGGCCCATTCGAAGGCCTCCTCGTCCTCGACCTGAACGACCTCGTCGATGAGCGAGCGGTCGAGGACCTTGGGCACGAAGCCGGCCCCGATGCCCTGGATGCCGTGCGGTCCGGGCCGGCCGCCCGACAGGACCGGGCTGCCGGCCGGTTCGACCGCGATGGCCCGGAACGACGCCTTCCGCCGCTTGATGACGTCGGCGACGCCCGTGATGGTGCCTCCGGTTCCAACGCCGGCCACCAGGGCATCGACGAGCCCCTCGCTGTCGGCCCAGATCTCTTCAGCGGTGGTCCGCCGGTGGATTTCGGGATTGGCGGGGTTCTCAAACTGGTTGGGCATGAACGTGTCGTCGACCTCCTCCATGAGTTCGCCGGCGCGGGCGATGGCGCCCTTCATCCCCTGGTCGGCGGGGGTCAGTTCGAGTTGAGCCCCGAGCATCTTGAGGAGCCGCCGACGTTCCAGGCTCATGCTCTCGGGCATGGTCAGGATGAGGCGGTACCCCTTGGCGGCGGCCACGAACGCGAGGCCGAGGCCGGTGTTCCCGCTCGTGGGCTCGATGATGGTCGTCCCCGGTCCGAGACGGCCCTCGCGTTCGGCGGCCGCGATCATCGCCACGCCGATCCGGTCCTTGACGCTGCTGAGCGGGTTGAAGTACTCGAGTTTCGCGTAGACCTTGGCATCGGTGCGGATGATCCGATTGATGCGTACGAGCGGGGTGCGGCCGATAGTCCACCCCACGTCGTCGAAGAGTTGGGCCACGGGGAACCTCCTTTCAGAGGGCGCACAACGCGCCGTCGAGTTAGTTTAGGACGGGCCGAAACCCAAGTCAAGCAAACCGGCCCGTGGCGGATGCTGCGACTTTCTCCTCAGCAGCACTTCAGTTCCCCGCCACGTCGTGCCGATAAGCAGTAGGGTCAATGTGCACCGCCCGGGCCGGGAAGAGCCACAAGCAGAGGGAGTTGGGGACCGTGGGAATCATACTGGAGGCGTTGGCGCGGCACCTGTCAAGCAATCGTCGCCGGGCGCATCGCCAGCGTCGCAAATACGACACCATTATCCGCGACGAGGCCTGGCGTGAGGTGTTCCGGGGCCGCACCGTGGACGTCTCACAGACCGGCGCGAAACTGGCGGGATTTCCCGCCCTGACAGGGGTCCAAGAGGGACAGAACGTCACCCTGGAGTTTTTGCTGGTTCCCAAGAACGTGGACCAGATTGCTCGCCGGGTTCCCGTCCACAGCCAGATCGTCCGCGTGGAGGAACGCGCGGACGATTACATCGTCGCCGTCCGGTTCAACAAGGCGCTGACGTAAGCGGCCCCGAAGGTTTCGCATGCTTCAATGGGTCGGCGCCGTCGGTGGAGGCGCCGGCCCCTTTTGCATTCGCAGACGTCCCCTTTCGGGTGGCGTGCCACGGCGGTCCTGCCCCATCCTGGCTTCGCGCGTACGTGGTGCGCCCGAATTCAGTCGCGCTCGTCTTGAAAAGTCGGCCCCGCTGCGTATAGAATAGGCGAATGAGACGGGCAAGGAGGTCCGCACCGCCATGTGGGACTACACCGCCAAAGTCAAAGAGCACTTTCTGAATCCAAAGCACACCGGGGTCATCAACCACCCCGACCTCGACGCCACCGTGGGCAACATCACGTGCGGCGATGCCTTGCGGCTGATGGCGAAACTCGACGAGGCCGGGCGCATCGCCGACGCCAAGTTCCAGACCTTCGGGTGCGCCAGCGCCATCGCCTCCTCCGACGCCCTGATCGAACTGATCAAGGGCAAGACCCTTGACGAGGCCCAGGCCCTGACGAACGACGACATTGCCGGGTACCTGGGCGGCCTGCCCGAGGCCAAGATGCACTGCTCGGTCATGGGCATGGAGGCCCTCCAGAAGGCCATCGCCCAGTACCGCCACGAGCCGTTCCAACTCCACGACGAGGGCACAGTCGTCTGCCGCTGCTTCGGGGTCACCGACAAACTCATCGAGAAGGTCGTCCGCGACCACAACCTGCACACCGTCGAGCAGGTCACGCACTTCACGAAGGCGGGCGGCGGGTGCCAGGGATGTCATCGCGACATCGAGGCCATCATCGAGAAGGTCCACGGGCCGAGGGCCGAGCACGTTGCCAAGGCACGGCAGCGCCGGACGCCCATGACCAACCTGGAGCGCATGACCCTCATCCAACAGGTCATCGAGCGCGAGATCCGGCCTATGCTCCAGCAGGACGGCGGCGACGTCGAACTGGTGGACATCGACGGCAAGACGGTCCAGGTGGCGCTGCGCGGACACTGCGCCTGGTGCCGCGTCAAGGACTTCACGCTCAAGGGGTCGATCGAGAGTCGCCTCAGAGAACTCGTCGATCCCCAGATCGTCGTCGAGGACGTGGGCGGCAGGTTGCCCGAGGGTGCCCCGTAAGAGGATCCACCGCCATGGACAACGTCATCTACCTCGACAACAACGCCACGACCGCCGTTGCCCCCGAGGTCCGCGAGGCCATGTTGCCGTTCCTCGGCCCGCTCTACGGCAACCCGTCGAGCATCCACACCTTCGGCGGACAGGTGAAGGCCCACCTGGACGAGGCCCGCGAGCGCGTGGCCGATCTGCTGGGCTGCCATCCGACGGAAATCATCTTTGCCTCGTGCGGCACCGAGAGCGACAACACGGCCATCACGAGCGCCCTGGACTGTCACCCCGAGCGGCACCACATCATCTCCACGCGCGTCGAACACCCGGCCGTCAAGAACCTGTGCCAGGCCCTCGCCCAGGGAAGGCCGGGACGCCCGCTGTACCGCGTGACGGAGATACCCGTCGATGCCGAAGGCCTCCTTGACGTGGCCGCCTTCGAGGACGCCCTCGACGATAACACCGCCGTCGTCTCCTGTATGTGGGCGAACAACGAGACCGGCGTCCTGTTCCCCGTCGAGACGGTCGGCGCGCTGTGCCGCGACCGCGGCGTCCTGTTCCACACCGACGCAATCCAGGCGGCGGGCAAGATTCCGATGAACGTCTCGGACCTGCCGATCGACATGCTGAGCCTCTCGGGCCACAAACTGCACGCGCCGAAAGGCATCGGGGCGCTGTACGTTCAGCGCGGCACGCGGTTCAGCCCGCACATCATCGGCGGGCACCAGGAGGGGAACCGCCGTGGCGGGACGGAGTCGGTTCCCCTGATCGTCGCCCTCGGCAAGGCGGCCCAACTCGCCAGGCAGAACATCGACAAAGAGGGCACCCAGGTCGCCGCCCTGCGCGACCGACTGGAGAAGGGACTCCTCGAGAAGGCACCCGATGCCCGCGTCAACGGAAACCGCCTGTTGCGGCTGCCCAATACCACGAACATCAGTTTCGAGTACGTCGAGGGCGAAGCCATCCTGCTGATGCTCGACCAGCACGGCGTCTGCGCCTCCAGCGGGTCGGCGTGCACCACCGGCAGCCTGGAACCCAGCCACGTGCTGCGGGCCATGGGCGTGCCCTTTACGGCCGCGCACGGCTCCATCCGGTTCAGCCTGAGCGTCTACAACACCGACGAGGAGATCGACAAGGTTCTGGAGGTCCTGCCGCCCATCATCCGGCGGCTGCGCGAGATCAGTCCCTTCGGGCACGAGACGAAGCCGGCGGCCGGCAAGGCGCGATAGCCGGCGGCCGGCACCGCACGCCATCACGAAAGGAGAAGCCGGATGTCGCAGATGTTCTTTAACGAGATCGAAGGCGCGAAGATCGCCCAGAACATGGAAAAGAACGGCGTGGTCTTCTACCAGAAGGCCGCTGCCAAGGCAGAGAGCGCCGCCGTCCGCGACACGTTCCTCCAGTTCGCCGAGGACGAAAAAACCCACCTGGCCCGGTTCGAGGAACTGGAGGAAACCCTCCAACGCGAGCGCCGCAACGGCGCCGGATACGCCGACGACGCCGAGATCGCCTCCTACATCGACGGGCTCCTGAAGACCCAGGTCTTCGGCGACGAGGGCGACGTGGCCCGCCTGGCCGACCAGGCCGAAGACGACCTGG
The DNA here is from genome assembly GCA_035529015.1 of Phycisphaerae bacterium. GTDB lineage: Bacteria > Planctomycetota > Phycisphaerae > FEN-1346 > FEN-1346 > JAUVZF01. The sequence continues at coordinate 5,449 of DATKXP010000552.1, forward strand.
CCGCACTGGCCGTCGCGATGCGCGCCGAACGCGACTCCATCCTCTTCTACCAGGAGATGATGGGGCTCGTCGATTCGAAGGATGCCCAAGCCGCCTTCTCGACGATCCTCGACGAGGAACGCGACCACCTTAGGATCCTCGGCGAGCGGAGCGAACACTGCGAGAACTGCCAGGGGTAAACATTTCGGATTTGGGATTTCGGATGTCGGATTGAACGGCACCGTCTTTTGCGTGTAAGCCTGGTCGCACGCCAATCCGAATTGCGAATTCCGTTCACGGCACTTCGCGAACGGCGAACGTTTCCTTATCCACCGCGACGGCCCGGCGATTGGCTTCGTCGTCCGTTCGGAGGGCCACCTCCAGGACGTACGCGTCGTCGGTCTCCTCGAAGCGCACCGCGCCCGTAACGTCCGGCCAACCGTTCTGCTCGGCGAAGGCGCGGACGGCCGCCCACAGGCGGTCGTAGAATCGCTTGCCTTCCTCGCTCTGCAAGTCGAAAGACAGCAGCCGCGTCTTCCCGTGCGGCGGCACGCGGCTGCGCCACTCCTGCCCCACCAGCAGCGGCGGCGGCTCGGCCTGGGGCTCGAGCGCGAGCGCGAACACGCGCCCCTCGACAAACAGGAACCGTGACTTCTTAACCTCGATGCCGGACTCAGGCGTCGGCCATGCGTCATAGCAACAGAACACGACGCGCGGATGAGGCCACACGCCCCGCTCCACGCCGAACACGTCAAACGCCACGACGTACCACCAGTGCTCCCACTGGCCGTGGCGGGTCTTCGCGTATTGACGAACCTCTGTGCAGCGCCCGACGACGATCACCTCATCCTCCTCGCCGGGAGGGCGATTGGGAATGCCTTGGTTGGTCGTCACGCAGTTGGGCGTGGGCGCCCCGCAGGGCAGGTCCGGAGGAGACACGTCCCGAGGGCCGAGGTCCGGAGGGGCCGTTTCGTCACAACCGGCCAGAAGAAGCGCCAAGAAGACCAGCGTGAGTGCGCCAGCCGTTCGCATCACCACCTCCGGCCTCTTGGACGCCCTTGCCGGCATGGCGGTTCCGCGGCCCGTAAGCGGGACGGCGAACATAAGCATCAAGCGGCGCGCTGAGTACCAACCGAACCTTCCGGGCACCAATCCGAATTCCGAAATCCGAAATCGTCAGCCCCACACCCACCACGGGGCCTCGACGTGGCCGCCGTACACGATGATGTCAAACACCACATGCGCAACAACCGGCGGCAGGACACTGCCGGACAGGACGCGAAGCACGCCGAAGACCACGCCGCCAAGGAACGTCCAGACGGCGAGAAACTCCAGGTCGATCGCCACGCCTTCCGGCGGAAACGCAAACAACGCCGTCTTGTACGCCGTGTGTGCAGCCGCCGCGAGCGGAACGGCAACCATCCAACTCAAGGGGCGCAGCCGCCCTTGAACGTACCCGCGATACAGCAGTTCCTCGGCCGCACCGACGGCCGCGCCCACAACGGCGAATGACGTAAGCCGCGTCGGCAGTGTCCCCATCTCCCACGTGACGCGGTGCAGGACGGCGAATCCCGCTCCCACGGCACATGCGACAACCAGATACGCCCCCACCTTCGCGGAAGCCGGCGAGAAGCCAAGAATCGCGGCGGGGGAACGCGCAAGACGGAATGAGTTCGCGACGGCCGCGACCGTCATAAGCAGCCCGACACCCGAGAGAACCGTCAGCGGCAGGCCGCTTCGGACGAACAGGGCGAACAGAACCATGCCCGCCGACGCGGCGGCTGCTTCGACGACGTGGCGCTGCACACCGCGCTGATCGTTCGGTGCGTCAGCCATGGCCGGCGTCTGCTCTCGGCCACTGCCGCTTGCGCCGCGCCGCCACCCACCACGCCAGCACCACGGCAGGCACAAGAAGCAGAATCCATCCCGACCCCAGGCACATCGGGGCCACGCGGACGACGGCCGTGTCGGGCAAGGCCTGCTGGAGGCCACCCAGCACAGCCGCAGACGTCTCCTCATCCTTGTCTACGTACACGGCCAGCAGGTCCAGGTTCGTCATCCTGTACAACGGGTCCAGGAGAGCCGGCGTCCCGACCATGAAGGCCGTCAGATCGCTCAAACGCCGGACGGGCGCCAGGCTCTCGATGTGCTTGACTCCGACGGCCGCGAGAATGAGCAGATTCGCATGGTCCCGGACGACGTCGTTCAGTTGCCGCTGCGTGGTTGCGGGTGGAAGGGCCAGCCACTTGAGGTCCTTCAGGCGGCCGAGGGGTTCCAGGTCGGTCACGCTGCCGCAATCCTGGAGGCTGAGCGTCTGGAGCGCCGGGAACTCAGTCAGGCGGCTGACGTCCTGGAGCGACTTGATCCCCACCAGAGTCAGTTCCTCGAGGCCGGGCTGTGTTCAGATCGCAGCGAGGTCCTTGAACTCTCCCCCCAGCACGAGGAGCGACCTCAGGCTGGGCAGCCCGTCCGGCAGCGGTCCTGATTCGGCAGGTTTCCAGTTCGTGAGGATAAGCGTTTGCAGGGTGCGCTGCCGCGCGAGGAACCCCAGGTCGCTCGGCTTGTCGCACTTCAGTGCAAGGGTGTGCAGCCTGGGCTGCGAGCCGATGAAGCCTCGCACGTCCCGTGTCGGGCACAGCCCGTCCACCCACAGCCGATGCGGCGTGAACACCGGCAAGGCGTGGTCGAGGGCAGCATCGTCGCCGGACACAAGCAAGTCAACGTACGGATTCCCATCCGCCACTTTCTGGAGCAGTTCCGTGCCCTCGGCCGTCACGCCCTTCGAGAGGCAAATCAGACGCAGCGAGGAGACCTCTTCGGGCGTTGCTCCCCTGAGCCACTCCCCTGCGAGGCCGTTGTCGAGTTTGAGCGAGATGAGTTTGCCCGCCAGGGCAGTCCCCACCTCGGTCTTCGCAACAACCAGCGCGCGGCCGTCGGTCACTCGGTACGGGAAAGGCGCGTAGCCCTTGGCTGAACCGGCCCCGTGCACGAGGTCGCCTTCCCGCAGCAGAAGGTGAAAGGGGCGCCCCTTCCTGACGCGCGCGAACACGAGGGGGTAGAGGGGAGAACGGACGATCCAGGCCTCCCCGCCGTCGATCTGGACGATCGCCGGCGGTCGCCAGCCGTCCGAGGGGGGCGGCGGCCTCGCGGACGAAGGCGAGGCCGGCAGTGCCGCCAGGATCCACAGAGCCAGAATCGCCGGACTCGCTCGCCACATGACTCCTGCCTCCCCCTGCTGCCCGGACGGCAGCCGGGCTCAGGCCGCTCGGCGGTTGGCCGTCGCCCGCCGCTTCGTCAACCACCACGCCATCGCCACGGCCGGCACCAGCACCAGGATCCACCCCGACCCCAGGCACATCGGAGCGAGGAGGACGACGGCCGTGTCGGGCAGTTCTTTCCGGAGCCGGACCACCATCTCCTGGTCGTCCGGCTTCACCTTGCCGTCTTCCTCTCCCATGGCCACCGCCAGGAACTCCAGGCCTTTCATCTGGTAGAGGGGGTCGGGGGGCGCCTCCGTCGCCACGATCAGCGCTTTCAGGTGCACCAGGTCCCCGGCGGGCCCCAGGTCCGTGATCTTCTTACACTTGGTCGCCTCGAGCACGACCAAGTCCGGATGGCTGCGGACGATCTCTGCGAACTGCTTCTGGGTGGTGGCGGGCGGTAGGGCCAGCCACTTGAGACCTTTGAGTTTCTCCAGGACCGCCAGGTCGGTCACGCCCTCGCAGGATCGCAGGCACAGGGTCTTCAGGTGCGGGTGGTTGGCGAGGGCGCTGATGTCGGTGAGCGACTTCACGGCCATCAGGGTCAGTTCCTCAAGGCCCGGCTGTTTGCCGAGGCACGAAAGGTCTTCCATCTTCCCGCCGAAGACGACGAGCGACCGCAGATTTGCGAGGCCGTCGGGAAGCGGACCGGCCTTCTCGGCGTCCCAGTTGGTGAGGAAAAGCGTTTCCAGGTTCGAGAGACCTGCCAGGAACGCAAGTTTGTCCTTCTCGTCGGCATCCGTGAACAGCGTCCGGAGTTGCTTCTTGGCGACGAGCGCCGCCGAGTGCCCTTTCTCGAGCGTCGCGCCCCCGAAGCCAAACCAGTGAGGATCGAAAAGCCGCAAGACGACGGCCAGCGCGTCGGCTCCCGATACGATCAGCCCGACCGCGGGGTTCTCGCCGGCCAGCCTCTTGAGCAGGGCCTCCGCATCTACCCCTTCAGGCGGTTCCTTGGCGCCGACCATGACAAAACGCAGGGACGCCATCTGCTCGGGTGTGGCCTTCTTCAGCCAGTCCCAGCCGCCCTCCTCATCCAGCGACAGGGTCACCGTCTTACCGGCGAGCGTGACGTGAACCTTGTCGCCGGTCACCTTCAGTGACCGGCCGTCCGCGGATCGATAGGGAAACAACGGGTTCTGCACGCCCTGGATCAGTTCCCCGTCCCTGACGAGCAGATGGGTCGCCTCCCCTTTCTTGGCCCCGGCAAAGAGGAGCCCATACAGCGGAGACATGACTATCCACCTCTCCTCGTCGCCTTCAATCCGGACGACCTGCGGCGGCCGCCAGCCGTCGCGGGACGCCCCTCCACAGGGGACACAGAGGGCTGCGGCAACCAATGCGACCACAAGCAACACGGCGTGGCTGGATCGGATCATCGCGTTTCCTCCCTGCTCTTGACACGGCGAACCGCCTCTGTCCACTACAGCCGCCACGGCGCCCGATACGGACGCGAACGCATGGCGTTGGCCTGGGCGTCGCCGAGAAACTCCTCCTTCTCAGGGTCCCACTTGAGTTTGCGGCCGAGCATCATGGCGATGTTGCCGAGATGGGAAGGTGTGATGCTGCGGTGAGCGACGTCAACCGGCGCCGCGGTGCCCTTGCGCGAGAGGATGCAGTCGACGAAGTTGCCATACTGACTCTGGCTCTCGTAGAGGTGAACGTCGTTCGGGCCGATCTTCGACTGCCAGATCGACTTCGGCTCGGAGCCTCCCAACGTCACCGACCCTTCGGTCCCCTCGAACCGCACGCCGCCGCCCTTGCTCGTGATGATCATCGTCATGCCGCCGGCGTACTTCGCCTCGACGCGGAACTCGGTGGCGGTGTTCCAGAGGTCGCTTCGCGGCGGGAACGTGCCGGTGCCCTCAATCTCGACGGGTCCCGTCAACTCGGTGCCCATCCCCCAGTGGGCCATGTCGATGAAGTGGGCGCCCCAGTCGGTCAGTTGGCCGCCCGAATAGTCGAGGTTCCACCGGAAGGTCCAGTGGCAGCGGTCGAGCGTGTACGGTGCCTCCGGCGCCGGGCCCAGCCACCTGTTGTAGTCAAATCCCTCAGGCACCGGCATAACGGCCGGGGATCGGCCCTTGCGCGGATTCGAGTGGCCGCCCGGAAGCCCCACGTGAATCGTGTGGAGTTTGCCGATGCGGCCGCTTCGGACCAGTTCGCACGCGTGCCGGCACTGGCTGCTGGACCGCCGCTGACTGCCGCACTGAAACACGCGGCCGTAGCGTTTGACGGCGGCCACCATGGCCTGCCCGTCGGCAATGGTCAGCGACAGCGGCTTCTGACAGTAGATGTCCTTTCCGGCCCGCGCGGCCGCAACGACAACGCCGGCGTGCCAGTGATCGGGCGTCGCGCACGTGACGGCGTCGATGTCCTGCCGTGCGAGCAGTTCGCGGAAATCCTGGGTCGTGAAGACGCCCTTGAACGTTCCGGAGGCCTTCTCGGCGGCGTACTGTTTCTCGATCTTCTCTTTCGCCGGAGCGATGCCGCGGCGCCATCCGCGTTCATAGGTCACCGAGCCCGAGTCGCAGTCGCACACGGCCACGACCTGGACGCGTTGGTCGCCCAACAGCGCGCTCATGTCGCGGTCGCCCTGCCCGCCGACGCCGATGGAGCCCGCGACGATCCGCTCGCTCGCCGCCGGCCGGTCGCCCGCGCCGAGCGCCGACGCCGACACCACGTACGGCGCCGCGGCGGCGCCTACTGCGGCTCTCAGGAACGCGCGGCGGGTGGTGTTCGTGTCTGCTTTCATCCTCGACCTCCTCGGAAGGTGCCGTCCCTTGAATAACAGGGCGGAACGGAAAAGTCATGCTCAAAAAGCCGCCGCTGACGGCGCACGCGGCGCGCACACCGCACGCACCTTTTGCTTGAGGTGCCCCACCTGCGCTGGTACGTATGGGCAGACGGATCGATCGCGAAACGCACAAGGAGACGCCCCATGGCGAAAGTCCTGATCACCTACTACTCTCGCAGCGGCAACACCGGAAGGATGGCCGAACTGGTGGCCGAGGGCGCCCGAGAGGTCGAGGGGGCCGAGGTCATCCTCAAGACCGTCGAGGACACCGACGCCAAGGGCCTCACGGACTACGACGCCATCATCGCCGGCAGCCCGACGTACTACGGCCTGATGGCGGCGGAACTGAAGGCCCTCTTCGACGAGAGCGTGGTCCTGCACGGCCAACTGGAAGGCAAGGTGGGCGGCGCGTTCACCAGCGCTGCCAACCTGGGCGGCGGAAACGAGACGACCATCCTCTCGATCCTCCAGGCCATGCTCATCCACGGCATGATCGTCCAGGGCACCAGTCAGCGGGACCATTACGGTCCGGTGGCCATCGGCGCACCCGACGAGCGGGCCACGGGCGAGTGCCGCAAACTCGGCCGCAACGTGGCCCAACTGGCAGTCAGGCTGCACGGCTGATCCTGCAACGCGGCAAACGCATTTCGCGCGGTGGGTCTGAAGTACCCGCCGCGCGAGGATGGCCGTTCTTGCAGGTGAGGGGGGCGGCCGCCGTCAGGCCCCGGGCGCTCTGAGCAGGGCTTTGAGGTCGGCCACGACCGGCGCGTACGTGCCCTCGCCTGCCAGGTTGCGCCATTCGTGGGGGTCGGCGTCGTGATCGTAGAGTTCGGCGCCCTGCTTGCCGCCGTCCCATTCGGTGTAGCGCCAGCGGTCGGTGCGTACGGAGTACCCCGCCGCCTGGCCGCGCTGCACTTGCGTGTACGCCGCCTGCTTGCCCTTGCCGCTCGGGTCCTTCAGGAGCGGCACAAGGCTCGTCCCCGCCAGGTTTGCCGGGGCCTTCAGGCCGCACAGGTCGGCGAGCGTCGGATACAGGTCCACGAACTCGACGAGGCCGGAGCAGACCGATCCGGGCGTCGTCAGCCACGGCACCCGCACCAGAAGCGGCGCCCGGCACGACCACTCGAACAGCGTGTTCTTGTTCCACCAGCCGCGCCATCCCAGGTGGTACCCGTGATCGCTCAGGAAGACGACGATGGTGCTGCGGGCGAGGCCCGCGCGATCGAGGGCCGCGAGAACCTTGCCGAACTGGGCGTCCATGAACGAGGCGCCTGCGTAATACGACCGCATGAACTCGCGCCGCTCGCGGTCGGTGAACCGGTCGAAGTCTGCTTTCAATCCGCTGCCGATGGCGAGCGGCAGGTCGGGGGCGCGGCCGGGCGGTTCGGGCGGCGGGGCGAGACGGTCGAGCGGGTACAGGTCGAAGTACTTCTTCGGCGCGATGAACGGGTCGTGCGGCTTGTGAAACCCCACGCCCAGGAAGAAGGGCCGGTCGCGTTTCTCCTCGAGCAGCCTGGCGGCCTCGCGAGCGATCTGGCCGTCGGGCTGGTCTTCGTCATCGCCCTCCGCCATCATCCACCAGCACCACGGGACGGCGTCGCCGGTCATGTTTCGCCGCTCGCCCTGGCGGCCGAGAGGCGTGGGCTTGAAGTCGAGGGCCACGTCCCACGCCTTCGGATCGTCCATGTTGGCGCCGCCGTGGAAGATTTTGCCAAGGCGGGCCGTGAAGTACCCGTTCTGACGGAACAGTTGCGGCAGCGTCACGACGTCGGGCAACTTCGACCGCATTGGCGTCCGGTTGCCGAGAACACCGGTGGTGTCGGGCCGCAGGCCCGTCAGGAACGACGACCGGCTGGGGTTGCACACGGGGAACTGGCAGTACGCACGGTCGAAGCGGGTGCCCTGCTCCGCCAGGCGGTCGATGTTCGGCGACTGAACAAGGGGGTGCCCATAGCAGCCGAGGTCATTATTCAGGTCATCGACCGTGACGAAGAGGACGTTTGGCGGACCGGCTGGCTTCGGCACCGTCGGTTCCGCCCCGGCGGCGCTCGACCTTGCGATGCCGCCCGCGCAGCCGCCCAGCGCCGCTGCGGCCGCAGCAGCGCCGGCACCCAGAAAACCCCGCCGCGTCGTGGCCCGCTCGCTCATTCGGATTCTCCCGCTCATTTCAGTCTCCACGGCCGCCGGCCGCCAGATAGACCCGCGCGGGGCCGTACCACCAGGGGTAGGCGCCTGCGCGAGCGATGCAGCGGATCTCATCGAGCGCGTCGGCATGCAGGCCCCTGCCCTTCGGGCCGGCATCCGGGTCGCAGAAGTACGTGCGGCAACCGAGGGGACGGACGGCGCGGGCCGTGCAGCGGTTGCCTTCCTGAAACGGGCAGCACCACGCGCTGTTGACCGGTCCCTCGGCAGCAAACGTGCCGGTACGGGGCATGCCCAAGGCGGCCACCAGGTTGGCCATCTCCAGGGCGCTTGCGAACAGGACGATGCCGCCCTCTTTGAATCGGCAGCACGTGCCGCACGCGCGGCAGGTGTCGGCGGCGGGGCCGAGCGCCGACTCGAGGCGGGCGTACACGTCGGCCAGGGCGGCCTGGTCATCGGGCGCGGGCGGGTGATACGCGGGAGGCGGGCCCCAGACGCCCGGGTCGGAAGGCCAAACGCGCCGCGCGAGGCCGGCGGCCAACTCGCCTTCGCGAGGCTCGGTCACGCCTTCATCTCCATGCGCAGCGATTCAATCTGTTCGAGGCGATACAGCGGCCCCTTGCCCATGCCGGCACAGCGGCGGGCGGCACTCTCCCACGCGCGGCGGCCGACAAGGTTGGTCGGCCAGAAGGGCCACGTGCGGCACTGGAGCGGGCGCACCTCGTACGCGACGCACCGTCCGGCAGAATCGAGGAGAACGCAGTCGTAGTTCGACTTCTCCTTCAGGCTCAGGCCGCGCCACAGCCGACGCACGTACGTGCGACGGAACTCCTTGGCCTCCAGGCCCAGGTGCGACGCGATGGCCGCCACCTCCTCCTTGTCCACCCAGACGTAGCCCGGCGCCCCGCCGCAGCAGCGGCCGCACCCCTGGCACGCGAAACGCAAGCCCTCGGCGTACCACGGCACCGGGTCGGATAAGTCATCGGCTTCCGCAGCCATGCGGCGTCCCCCACTGATGCCGCGGCATTGTACGTACGACGGCGGCGGGGGACAACACAATGCCTTGCGGGTTACCTCGGCCGAGACCTATAATGCCGCGCGAATGCCGAGGACCCGCCGACGATGGCCGCCATCCACATCCTGCCCGAACAACTCGTCAACCAGATTGCCGCCGGCGAGGTTGTCGAGCGTCCCGCCAGCGTCATCAAGGAACTCCTTGAGAACGCGATCGACGCCCAGGCGTCGCGCATCGTGCTCGAGGTCGAGGAAGCCGGCAAGAAACTCATCCGCGTGAGCGACGACGGCTCAGGCATCCCTGCCGACCAGGTCGCCCTGGCCCTGGCAACCCACGCCACCAGCAAGATCGCCACGGGCGACGACCTGGAGGGCATCACGAGCCTGGGGTTTCGAGGGGAGGCGCTCGCGTCGATCGCCTCGGTGGCCGACGTGCGCCTGGTCAGCCGCACCGCCGACGCCCTCGAAGCCACCGAGGTAACCGTCGCGGGCGGGAAGGCCCAGCCCCCCTGCCCCGCGAGCGGGCCCGTCGGGACGACCGTCGAGGTGCGGAACCTGTTCCGGTACGTCCCGGCCCGCCGCAAGTTCCTCAAGACCGACGCCACCGAGATGGGCCACATCACGGAGCAGGCGGCCCGCATCGCGCTTGCGTACCCGGGGGTCCATCTGACGGTGACGCACAACGGGCGGTCGGTGTATCAGTTGCCGCCGTGCGACTCGGTTCGCGAGCGCATCGGGGCGTTTTTCGGAGCCGACATGGCGGCGTCGCTGATCGAGGTGACCTCCGACGAGCCGGGCGGCCGGTTGTGGGGACTCGTGGGGCCACCGCACGTGGCGCGGGCCACGGGCAGCATGCAGTATCTGTTCATCAACGGCCGGTACGTCCGCGACCGCAGTTTGCTGCACGCCCTGCGCGAAGCGTATCGCGGTCTGCTCGAAGGTCGTCGCCAGCCGGTGGCGTTTCTGATGCTGACCGTCCCGCCCGAGCGCGTGGACGTGAACGTTCATCCGACCAAAGTCGAGGTCCGGCTGCGCGACGCCCACCTGTTGTACGGTCAGGTGCTCGCGACGCTTCGCGAGCGGCTTCTGGGGCCGGGCCTGACGCCGAGCGTTCAGGCTCCGACACGTGTCGGAGCCGACGGGCCCGGCCCGTCAGACGGCGATTCCGATCGCGACGCGCGGGTCCGTGGGGCGGTGGCGGATTTCCTGCGCAGCCCGCCCGCGACCTATCAGCCACGCCTGCCGCTGCCGGGGAAGATGGGAGGCGTCGCCCAGGAAGCGAGCGTTGATTCCCACCGCGGAGTGCCCGCGACCGGAAGGTCGCGGCTCGGAGAGAGAACACGCGAGCCTGAGGCTGCCGGCGAGGGAGCCCGGCCCGCGGGCGAAGAAGGGCCTGCACCCGCCCGGGCCGTGCAACTGCACAACACCTACCTGGTGGCCGAGACGGACGACGGCATCCTGATCGTGGACCAGCACGCCCTGCACGAGCGGGTGCTGTTCGAGGAGATCATGGAGCGGCTGGAACGCGGGCCGCTCGAGAGCCAGCGGCTGCTGATGCCCGTGACGGTCGCCTTGTCGGATCGCGAGATGGCGGCCGTTGAGACGCACCGCGAGGCGCTCGCGCGGCTGGGTCTGGAGGTGGAGGCGCTGGGCCCGCGCGACGTGGGGATTCAGGCGTTTCCGTCGCTGCTGGAGCGCGGCGACCCCGAGGGGACGCTTCGGGACTTTCTGGCGTGGGCGCAGGCGCTCGAGTCTGGGCCGACACCGCGTCAGGTGCTGGAGCAACTTGCTCACGTTGCTGCGTGTCGCGCCGCCGTCAAAGCCGGCGAACCGCTCAAGACCGAGGAGATCGAGACGCTGCTCGCCCATCGGGAGGCGGCTCACATGGCCGCAACGTGTCCGCACGGCCGGCCAACGGCGCTTATCCTGCGCAAGCGCGACCTCGAGAAACAGTTCGGCCGCGACTACGCCGCCGGCAGACGGACCGCCGAGACCGACGACGTGCTGCCGTACTGACGGGGACGCACGCATTAAAGGAGGCTGATGTGAACGTCACAAGCAAGCGTTGGATTGCGGTGTCGATTGGTGCGGTGGTCGGACTCGCGCTGGTGAACGCGGCCGTGGCGGGGAAGCCTGCCCCGAAGGTCCCCAAGGAGGCGGTGCTGACGCTCGGCAAGGCGTTCGCCTGCACCGACTACGGCGGCAACAAGGTGTGCCTGGTGGACGAGAAGGGCAAGATCACGTGGCAGATGCCGGCCCGGCAGCCGCAGGACGTGTGGCTCCTGCCGAACGGCAACATCCTGTTCACTCACGGCAAAGGGGTCAAGGAGGTGACGCGCGACAAGAAGGTCGTGTGGGAGTTCACCACGGCCGCCGGCAACGAGATCCACGCCTGCCAGCCCCTGCCCGACGGCAAGGTGATGATCGCCGAATCCGGGCCCATGCGGATCATCGAAGTGGACCGCGCAGGCGCGATCACCAGGGAGGTCAAACTCACCACGACGTGCACGCGCGCGCACGGCCAGATGCGGCGCGCACGCAAGTTGGCCAACGGCAACTACCTCGTCGGGCAGTACTCCGAAGCCGTGGTGCGCGAGTACGACGGCGGCGGCAAGATCGTCCGCGAGATTCCGCACAAGAACGCCTTCGGCGGCATCCGGCTGCCGAACGGGAACACGCTCCTCTCGACCGGCGACGCCCACCGCATCGTCGAGATCGACAAGGACGGGAACGTGGTCTGGGAGATCAAGGAGAACGACCTGCCGGGCAACCCGCTTCGGTTCATTGCGGGGATGCAGCGCCTGCCCAACGGCAACACGGTGGTCTGCAACTGGGGCGGACACGGCCACGTCGGGGAGCAGCCGCAGATCTTCGAGGTGACGCCCGACAAGAAGGTCGTCGGCGTGATCTACGACTACGGGCAGTTCGGCACGATCAGCGGCGTGTCGATCGTGGGCGTCGAGGGCGACCCGGCGAAGTTCGAGATCCTGCGGTAAGCGGAATTTTGAGTGTGAGGAATCCGCACGCGCCTTAGAATAGTCGGCAGAGGAGAATGACCATGACACGGAACCGTCTGCTGAGCAGTCTCTGTGTGACCCTCACAGCCTTGGCGCTCGCCTGGACGTGCAGCGCGGGCGAGACCAAGGGCGACGCCGACGAGAAGGGCTTCGTCACGCTCTTCAACGGAAAGGACCTGACCGGCTGGAAGACCACCGGCAACTGGTTCGTCGAGGAAGGCGGCGTGCTGGCCATCAAGCCACGGCCCGGCGAGAAGGGCTGGCAGCGGTACGACGCGTACCTGTGGGCCGAGAAGCAGTACGGCGACTTCATTCTGGACCTCGAGTTCAAACTGCCCAAGGGCGGCAACAGCGGCGTCTTCGTGCGCGTCAAGGACCCGAAGAATCCCGTGGCCACGGGCATCGAGGTCCAGATCAACGACACGCACGGCAAGGAGAAGGTCGGCGCCCACGACTGCGGCGGGGTCATCGGCACGGTCGGCCCGACCAAGAACATGGCCAAGCCGGCCGGCGAGTGGAACCGCATGATCGTCACGTGCAAGGGCACGCAACTCCAGGTCGAACTGAACGGCGAAAGAATAGTGGACGTGGACCTGGCGAAGACCGGCAGCCGCAACCGGCCGCTCGTCGGCCACGTGAGCCTCCAGGACCACGGCCTGCCGCTCTGGTTCCGCAACATCCGGATCAAGGAGTTGAAGTAAGCGCGGCGGGTTGCGCATCTGCCGACCTCTCGCGAACCTCTGACGCACGCGTCTGGAAAGAGAAGGAGACATAGATGAGACGAGCCTTGCTGGCCATCACGGCACTGATCCTGGCGAGTGGCCTGAACGCTCGGGCGCAAGGCGGCGCCGAAAAAGGGCCCCTGCGGGTCTTCGTCCTCGTGGGGCAATCCAACATGCAGGGAAAGGGCAAGATCCAGCACCTTGACGAACTGAC
>DATKXP010000553.1:0-2945 GCA_035529015.1 Phycisphaerae bacterium
AAGCGAGGACGTCGCCATGATTGAAGCCGCTCCGAAACTGAAGATCGGTCGCCCGAAGGCGCTCCTGGCGAACCGGACGCACTTCTGCCCCGGGTGCGGGCACGGCATCGTGCACCGCATCCTGGCCGAGATCATCGACGAGTGGAACTTGCGCGACTCGTGTATCGGCATGGCCCCGGTCGGGTGCGCCGTGCTGGCGTACCAGTATCTGGACATCGACATGTGCGAGGCCGCCCACGGCCGCACGCCCGAGGTGGCCGCCGGCATCAAACGGGCCCGGCCCGACAAACTCGTCTTCTCGTATCAGGGCGACGGCGACCTGGCGGCCATCGGCACCAACGAGATCGTCCACGTGGCGAACCGCGGCGAACCCATCAGCGTCCTCTTCATCAACAACGCCATCTACGGAATGACCGGCGGCCAGATGGCCCCGACGACCGTGCCCGGCCAGAAGACCACCACCAGCCCCAAGGGCCGCAGCGTCATGAGCGAGGGGTACCCCATCCGCGTGTCGGAACTGCTGGCGACGCTCGAGAAACCGGCGTACATCGAGCGGTGCGTCATCGGCACGCCCAAGGAAATCCGCCGCACCAAGAACGCCATCAAGAAGAGTTTCCGCGTCCAGCGCGACCAGAAAGCGTTTTCGCTGGTCGAGATCCTCTCGCCCTGCCCGACGTACTGGCGCGTGGCCCCGACCAAGGCCATGGAGTACATCGAGGAGTGGATGGAAGAGATCTTCCCGCCCGGCGTCATCAAAGACACGACGAAGTAGGGCGGCAGGGGGCGTGGTCGCCGTTCCTTTTTAACGCAGAGACCGCGGAGAACAACGGAGACTGAGCGAACAACAACGCCCTGACAGACGTATGTTGTTGACCTAGTTTCTTGCGTCCTCTGCGTCCTCTGCGTCCTCTGCGTTGAGAGGGCACGGCCGACGATACCGGTGCGCCTTAACGCGCGGCCGTGCCGGCCGCGGCTAAACGGCTCGGCCTCAGGCGGTGGTGGCGGCGAAGCGTTGGCCGGCCGAGTCCCAGTCGATGATTTTCACCCAGGCGTCGACGTAGTCGGCCCGCTTGTTCTGGTACTTGAGGTAATAGGCGTGTTCCCAGACGTCGCAGACGAGGATGGGGACGCAGCCCCAGACGGTCAGGTCCTGGTGCCGCTCGGCCCCCAGGATGACGAGCCGCCGGCCGAGGGGTTCCCAGGCCAGGATACCCCACCCGCTGGCCTCGACGGCCTTGGTGGCGGCGGCGAACTGGGCGAGCATCTTCTCCTGGGACCCGAACGACGCCTCGACGGCCTTGGCGAGTTCGGCCGATGGTTTGCCGCGACCCCCCGGCCACATGCTCGTCCAGTACAGCGCGTGCAGGGCGTGGCCGGAGCCGTGGAACGCCAGGTCGCGTTCGACGGCCTTGATGGCGGCGTAGTCGCCGGCGTCGCGGGCCTTCTCCAGGGCCGCCAGGGCCGCGTTGGCCCCCTTGACGTACCCCGCGTGGTGCTTGTCGTGATGCAGGGCCAGCGTGGCGTCGTCGATGACGGGTTCGAGCGATTGGTACGCCAGATCGGGAAGCGTGTACGCCTGGGGTCCTGACGTTGCCTGAGCCATCGTGGTTTCTCCTTCGTCCTTGCCGCAACCGGTGCCGGCTGCCATGGCGATCGAAAGTCCGCCGAGTCCAATGGTCTTGAGGGCATCGCGCCGAGACATGTCGGTCATGAGGTCTTCCTCCCGGATTGCCCTTGCCCATCCGGTGTGTCCGACCTAACCTATGATAGGCGTGCACGGGTGTCGCGGGCAACCGGCTTCTCAGATTGTCAGACCGGTAAGGGGGTGCCGCATGACGGTTCCATTGAGCGAGGTCCTGGCGTTGAGCGTCCTGGTGTGCGTCCTGGCCCTGGGTGCGGGCCCGGCGGGCGGGGCTGAACCGGAGGTCTTCGTCCGCGTCAGTCCGCGCGACGCCCGGTACTTCGAACTCTCCGACGGGCGGCCGTACATCCCCATCGGTCTCAACATGGTCGAGCCGCCGTGGCCACACAAGGACATGGGCGCCATGGCCGACTGGATGGCCGGCCTGGCGGCCAACCGGGGCAACTTCATCCGCGTCTGGCTGAGCAGCCGGTACTTCGACATCGAGAACTCCAAGAGCGGCCAGTACGACGTGGACCAGGCCCGGCACGTCGACGAACTCTTCGCCCTGGCCCGTCGGCACGGTATCCGGCTGAAACTGTGTCTCGAGCACTTCCGCGCGTTCGACAAGTCGTCCTGGGCCGCGAAGCCCCTGCACCTGACGGCCAACGGCGGCCCGGCCAAAGACGTGGCCGACTTCTTCGACGGCGAGCGGTCGCGGGCCCAGTTCAAGCGGAAACTCGCCTTCTACGCCAAGCGGTACGGGGCCGACCCCACCGTCTTCGGCTGGGAACTCTGGAACGAGGTCAACTGCGTCCAGGGCGGAGACATCTTCGCCTGGACCGGAGTCATGCTGGCCGAACTGCACCGGCTTTTCCCGAAGAACCTGGCCCTGCAGAGCCTCGGCAGCCACGACGGCGACTGGAGCAAGCGGTCTTATCCCCGCATGATGCTCATGCCCGGCAACGACGTGGCCCAGGTCCACCGGTACCTCGATTGCGGCGCCCAGTACGAGGTGTGCCACGGGCCGGTCGACGTCCTGGCGGCCGACGCCGTGAAGACCGTCCTGGCCCTCGACCCCAAACGGCCGGTCCTGCTGGCCGAGAGCGGGGCCGTTGAGCCGCGGCACTCGGGGCCGTTCAAACTCTACGCCAAGGACACCGACGGCATCATTCTGCACGACGTTCTGTTCGCCCCGTTCTTTACGGGCGCCGCCGGGCCGGGGCACATCTGGCACTGGGGCGAGTACGTGGCGAAGAACAACCTGTGGTGGCATTTCGGTCGGTTTGCCGACGTGGTCGAGGGCGTCGATCCGCCCGCCGAG
>DATKXP010000554.1:0-6002 GCA_035529015.1 Phycisphaerae bacterium
GGCTTGAACCGCGTCCCCCGACGTGCTACAACGTGGCCAACCTGAAACGGAGGACACAATGATGACGAGCGCGAGAATCGTAACCGCCGGCCTGGTCGGTCTCCTGGTTGCCGCAACGTGTCTGACGGCCGAGGAGAAGGCCGGTCAGGGCAAGTGGATCCAACTGTTCAACGGCAAAGACCTGACCGGCTGGACGCCCAAGTTCAAGGGCCACGACCTGGGCGAGAACTACAAGAACACCTTCCGCGTCACCGACGGCCTGCTGACCGTCTCCTACGACCAATACGAGGCGTTCGACAGCAAGTTCGGCCACCTCTTCTACGCGAAGCCGTTCTCCAACTACCGCCTGCGCGTCGAGTACCGCTTCATCGGCGAGCAGGTCAAGGGCGGTGCCGGATGGGCGTGGCGCAACAACGGCCTCATGATCCACGGGCAGACCGCCCAGAGCATGGCGAAGGACCAGAGTTTCCCCAACTCCATCGAGGTCCAACTCCTGGGAGGCAAGGAGACCGGCAAACGCTCCACCGCCAACCTCTGCACCCCCGGCACCCACGTCGTCATGGACGGCAAACTCATCAAGCAGCACGTCATCAACTCCTCCAGCAAGACCTATCCCGGCGACCAGTGGGTGACGATCGAGGTGGAAGCGCGCGGCAACACGATCAAGCACATCGTCGAGGGCAAGACCGTCCTGGAGTACACCGACCCGCAACTCGACGACGGCACAAAACTGACCGGCGGCACCATCAGCATCCAGGCCGAGAGCCACCCCTGCCAGTTCCGCAAGATCGAGGTGATGGAACTGAAGGACTGAGCGGTCCCACCGGCGCGCTGCGCGGTGGTTCTCCGCAACCACCGCGCTTACCCGCCGCGGCGCCGCAGGCCCAGCACCCCCAGCCCCATAGCCAACAGCGCCAGCGTGGCGGGCTCGGGGAGCAGCGTCACGTCGCCTGTGGTGTAGAGATCCGAGAGGTCCCACGGGTGCGGGCTCGACACGGCAAACGTCCCCGAAGGAGTCACGCCCGACCAGTCGAAGAGCGTCAGCGTCCGGCCGACCTGGCCCGGCACATCCATCCCCGGCGCGAACGTCAGTTCCAGCGTACCGCCCAGTGCGACGGGGATGCCCGCGTCGAAGGAGATGAGCGACCCCCAGTCGTCCGCATCGAACACCATCCGCAGCACCCCGCCGGTCCCCATGGTCATGGCGTTCAACACGTGGACCGGAAGCGGCGCCGATTCCCCGTCGTAGTCGCGCACAACGAGGGTGCGGCCACCGGCGAGATCCAGGCCCTGAACCGATCCGTCGGGCCGGATCATGTTTGCCGTGACGGCATCAGCGACGCTCAGATCCTCTGCCCCGCGGGCATCCGCGCTGCTCAGGTCCGCGCCGGTCATCGTGGCAATGTAGAAGCGCGCGTCCGCGAGGTTCGCCCCGCTCAGGTCCGCGCCGGTCAGCGTGGTTCCATAGAAAAGGGCGTCCGCGAGGTTTGCCCCGCTCAGGTCCGTGCCGGTGAGCGTGGCACCATAGAACTCGGCGCCCGTGAGGTTCTGGCCCGCGAAGTCCCAGCCGGCCAGGTCGTTGTACCGCAAGCGGATCCAGGCGAGGTCCTTGGCCTTGTAACTGGCCGTCGAGTACAGTTGCGCCGCCGTGAAGCCCCTGGACGTGGTCTCGGAGAACCATGCCCCGCGAACCTCTGCATCCGTCAGGTCCGCGCCGGTCAGCGTGCACTTCTGGAAGTGCGCGCCCGTGAGGTCCTGCCCCGCGAAGTTCCAGCCGGACAGGTCGTTGTAGTCCAGCCCAATCCCCACCAGATCCTTCGCCTTGTAACTGGCCGTCGCATACAGTTGCGCCGCCGTGAAGCCCGTGGTGCCTGCGAAGTGCGCCCAGCGAACCTCGGCGTCCGTCAGGTCGGCGCCGGTCAGCGTGGCCTCATCAAGATGCGCGTTCCATAGGTCCGCTCCGCTCAGGCCCGCACCGGTCAGCGTGGCACGGCTGAAGGCCGCGTCCCTAAGGTTCGCCCTGCTCAGGTCCGCGCCGGTCAGCGTGGCACCGGCGAAGTTGGCGTTCGTGAGGTTCTGGCCCGCGAAGTTCCAGCCCGACAGGTCGTTGCCCAGATTGATCGACGTCAGGTCCTTCGCCTTGTAACTGGCCGTCGAGTAGAGTTGCGCCGCCGTGAAGCCCGTGGACGTGGTGTCGCCCAACGACGCGAACCGGACCTCGGCGTCCGTCAGGTCGGCGTCGGTCAGCGTGGCCTGCCAGAAATCGGCAAACATGAGGTTAGCCGCAATGAGATAGGCCTGCGTCAGGTCAAGGCTTCGAAGGTAAGCACCCGGACCGGCGTTCTTTCCGGCGCCGTCCGGGCAAAGCGTTGCAGACTCGCGCTTCCCCTGGCTGTGGTCTCCCGGGTCCACCCATTCCCACTGGAAGATGTCGCCCCGCGCAGCGCCCGCCAGGGCCGCAAGCGCGACCAGTACCACCATCCCCCCGCGTTTCATGTTCTCTCTCCTCCCTCGCACAGTGCCGTCAAGCGGCACGTCCTGAAACCCTCCTGTGGCAGGTGTCCCGCAACACCCACTCGCGCAGCGCAGCAAAAAGGGCCGCGCTCGCCTGCGGCAAGCACAGCCCCCGGATTGACCACACATCCCCCCGGTACTGTGGGAAGTATACCTCAATAACCGTCGAAAGGCAAACCGAAACGGGAAGAAATCGCCGCCACCAAGCCCGCCCTACGCCCTGCCGCATGGCGAAACGTGGCCACGCGAGCGTGGCCGTGCCACCCGTACCAGGTCCGAAAGATCGGACTCCGCGCGGCGGCCCCGCCACGGCGGGTAAACTTCCCAGGCCGCCGCGACATCGATGCAGCACATTCCCGTGGTGGTCTAGGAAGGCCACCACGCGGAACGCTACGGCGGGCGAGTTTACCCGCCGCACGTCAGGCCGGATCGAGGGCCTGCCGTGCCACCCGGTCCGCGACGTCGGCCGTCGTGGTCCCTTCCCCTTGTGCCTGCTCGAAGATGTGCGTCAGGGTGTCGGCAATTCGTGCGGTGTGCTGCCGGGCCTTGGCCTCGTCGTACCCGCGCGACTCGTACGAGATGTTGATGATACCGCCCGCATTGATCACGTAGTCGGGCGCATAGAGGATGCCTCGCTGCGCGAGCAGCCGCGCGACCGTCGGCGCCGCCAACTGGTTGTTCGCGGCTCCGGCGACGATCGACGCCCTGAGCCGGGGGACGCTCTCGCGACTCAGGGCTCCCCCCAGGGCACACGGCGCGAAGACGTCGGCCTGCACGTCGTACACGGCATCGGGGGGGACGACGCGCGCGCCGAACTCGTCGCGGACACGAGCGACGGCCGGCTCGTGGAGATCGGCGGCAGCGAGGTCGGCACCGGCTGCATGGAGATACTTGCAGAGATTGTATCCGACGTGTCCGACCCCCTGGACCGCCACCCGGATGCCCTGGAGTTCGTCGCGGCCCCGCTGGAAGCGAACCGCCGCCCTGATGCCGCAGAACACACCCCACGCGGTGACGGGCGACGGGTCGCCGCTGCCTCCCTGATCGACGGGCAGCCCGGCCACGTGTCGGGTCGCGCGGCGGACAACGACCATGTCGTCCACGGTGGTTCCAACGTCCTCGGCCGTAATGTAGGTTCCCTGGAGTTGGGCGACGAGCCGGCCGAAGGTCAGAAACAGGGCCTCGCTCTTGTCACAGCGGGGGTCGCCGACGATGACGGCTTTGCCGCCGCCCTGGCCCGTACCGGCCACAGCGTGTTTGAAACTCATTCCCTGGGCGAGGCGCAGGACGTCCGTCAGGGCCTCTTCCTCACTGCCATAGGGCCACATCCGACACCCGCCCAGCGCCGGCCCCAGCGTGGTGCTGTGAATCGCCACGAAGGCACGCAAGCCGGACTCCGGATCGCGGCAGGCCACGACCTGCTCGTGGCCGTCGCAGGCGGGCAGGCCAGTGCAGCAGAGCCGTTCGATGCGGGTCGGTTCATCCCGATCGTGGCGTTGCCGCGATGGCATCCTCGACTCTCCCCAAGCAGTTGACGGCCGGGCCTCTGTCTGTGGCGCACGACGCCGACGGATCCGTCAGCGGCCTCGGCCCCTCGGTCGGCGATTGTACCGCCTCGACCGGGCTACGCAAAGGGTAGGCGCGACGAGGTTCTCCGCAGCGGCCGAACCGCAAGGCCCTCCCGTGGATCCTGTGGCACCGGGGCGCGGCCTGGGCGGCGCGCGTTTCGCGTGGACGGGGTTCCGCAATCCACCGCCAGCCGCTACAATGCCGCTATGAGTGGCGAGAAGGTTGTGGTGGCCATGTCGGGCGGGGTGGATTCGTCGGTGGCGGCGTATCTCGTGAAAGAGGCGGGATACCGGCCGCTGGGCGTCTTCATGTGCGCGGGGTTGGGTCTGGAGGCGTCGGGCGGCGGCCCGCCGCGATGTTGCTCGTCCGAGGACTCGGCGAACGCCCGGGCGGTGGCGGGGCAGTTGGGGTTTCCCTTCGCGGTGCTGGACTTCGCCCCGGACTTCGACCGCCTGATCGACCATTTCTGCGTCGAGTACGGCCGCGGCCGCACGCCCAACCCGTGCATCCTGTGCAACCGGGACCTGAAGTTCGGCCGCCTCTTCGAGTACGCCGACGCGATGGGCGCCCCCTACGTGGCGACAGGTCACTACGCCCGCGTCGAGTGGGAAGCCGGCCGGTGGCGGCTGAAACGGGGCCTCGACCGGGCGAAGGACCAGTCGTACGTCCTGTTCTGCATCTCGCCCGAGAGGCTGGAGCGTGTGCGGCTGCCGCTCGGCGAGATGACCAAGGACCAGACGCGGCGCCTGGCGCGTAAGATCGGCCTGGCCGTCCACGACCGGCCCGAAAGCCAGGACATCTGTTTCGTCGAGGGCGGTGTGGGCGACCTGGTGCGCGAGCGGCGGCCGGACCTCGTGCGGCCGGGGCCGATCCTCGACATCGAGGGTAGGGAACTCGGGCGGCATGCCGGGATCGTGCATTTTACGATCGGCCAGCGTCGCGGCCTGGGCGTCGCGGTGGGCGAGCCGCGATACGTCGTGGCGATCCGGCCCGAGGAGGCGGCCGTCGTCGTCGGGCCGGCCGACGCGCTGCGGATGGGGGGCCTCGCGGCCGAGGACGTCGTCTGGCACGAGACCGTGCCGGCCGATCCGGTCCGGGCCGACGTGCAGATCCGGTACCGTCACCCGGCGGCGCCGGCGTGGATCACGCGGACCGACGACGGCGCCGAGGTCGCCTTCGACGACCCGCAGCCCGCGGTCACGCCCGGCCAGGCCGCCGTCTTCTACCGCGACGACCGCGTCCTGGGCGGGGGGTGGATTCGCGAAGCGCGGGAATGATGCGTGCCGTTCGCGATACGGGCCGTTCGAGATACGGGCCGTTCGAGATACGTGCCGTTCGAGCCGCGACCTCTTGGTCGCGGGCACTTCATGACGAGGCAGGCCTTGGCAGCGCCAAAGACCATCGTCTTCATCCACGGCGGCGCGATCGGTGACCTGGTGCAGACGCTGCCGGCGATGGCGGCCGTACGGGCGGCGTGGCCGGGAGCGGCAGTCACGCTCATCGGCCGGCCCGAGCGGGCGGCGCTCGCCGTCCTGGCGGGCGCGGCCGACAAGGTCGTGGACATCGAGACGTGCGGCCTGTGGCGGGTGATGGGCGAGACCGAGGCCCCCGCCCTGCCCGTCCTCGACGGTGCGGACCTGGTGGTCGATCTGTTCACGAAGGGCAAGTTGGCGGTGGGACTGGAGAAGAGCACGGCCGGGCAAGACCGGCCGTGGCACACCCGTCTTCGGATCGTACCGGTCGATCCCCTGCCGCCGGAGGAGTGGAACCGCAGCGCGGCCGCGTGGATCCTGGACCAGGTCCGCGAGGCCCTGGGTCTGGCTGCCTCGTCCGAGACGCCCGTGATCCAACTGTCCCTAGTGCCGTTTCCAGAAAGGTCCTATGACTTTTCCGACGCGGGTGCCACTGGCGGCTTGTCC
>DATKXP010000555.1:0-7667 GCA_035529015.1 Phycisphaerae bacterium
GCCGTCGCCGCCGAGAACCTCGTTATCCACGCCGGCCCGGCGACGGTCCGCGTCACGCAGGCCCGGTTCGAGAAGGGGACGGAGGCGGACAACGTGCGGGCCGACCTCCACCTGCTGCACGGCCAGGCGTCCGGCACGGCGTCGATCGAGGCGAAGGTGACGGGGCTTTCGTCCGGCTGGAAGGGCCCGCAAGCCCTCGGCGTCGAGGGCACCGTGGCGTGCACCGACCTGCCTGTGGCGGCGCTCTGGGCCGTGGCGGCCGAACTCGGCGTCCCGTTTGATGGGGGCGGGGCCGTTACGGCCAAGGCCGCGTTCACACGTGGCCGAACCGGCGACGTCGCCCTCCGCGTCACCACGTTCGCAGCCACCGGCCTCTCGGTAACCGGCGAGGCGCTTCAGGGCGACACGCCCACCCTCGAGACGCTGGCACTGACGGCCGACGCGACGTACGCCGGCGGTCTGGTTACCGTCAAGGCCTTCGACCTTCAGGCTCCCGTCGCCACGATGCAGGCGCGCGGCACGTTCGCGTTGGCGGCGACCGAGGCCGCGCAGCCCACGGGCACCGGCTCTGCCACCGTCACGCTTCAGATCGGCCGCATCGCCCAGATGCTCCCCAAAACGCTCGGCCTGCACAAGGACCTGACCATCGAGGCGGGCACGCTCCAGGCCACCGTGGAGGCGGCCTCCGATGAGAAACGCTCGCGGCTGACGTTTGACGCCTCGCTCCTGGAGGTGCGCGGCACGCGCGGTGGCGAGCGCGTGGCCCTGTCGACGGTCCGCGTGGCCGCCGACCTGGAGCGCGAACACACGCCGCCACCAGAGGGGGAAGCGCCGGCGCCGCCCGGCTGGCTTGCCCTCGCCGAGAGCGTCCGCGTCAATGAACTGACGGCGACGGCGGCGGCCGGAACGATCAAAGCCGCCGGGCGAATCGAGGCGTTCACGCTCGATGCCCAACTCGACCTCGCCAAGGCCACCGAGGAGGTCGGCCGCTTCGTGGACCTCGAGGGGTACGGCGCCGAAGGCGCCGCGCGCCTCGGCATCAAGACCGAAGGCACACTCGCCTCCGGCGTGAAAGCGGCTCTGACCTCCGACCTCAAAGACCTGGTGCTCCACCTCGGGGGCGGCAGTCGCCTCGCGGAGCCGCGCGCCTCGCTCAAAGCACGCGGCGGGGTCACCTTCGACGACCAGCGCCGCCTGAGCGACCTGTCGCTCGATGCGTTCGACCTGGATGCCGCCACGGCGTCGCTCAGTGCCAAGGGATTCCTGCAGCGGACGATGGAGTCGTGGCAATTCGACGGCACGGCGAACGGAACCGGGACGGTCGCCAACCTGGGTGGCCTGGTTGCGGTCATCATCGCGCTGCTCGACAACGACGGACCGCCGCAAGAGAACGCCGACGAGGCCGGTGCCGACTGGCGCGACACGCTCGTCGCGTACGCTCTCCGGGCCTCGGGTCGCGGCGGCAAGCCCGCCGGCGGCCGGTGGCAACTGGAGATGGCAGCCGGCGGTGCTCTCGACAAGGGCATCGCCGTCACAGCCGACGCATCAGTCGCGGATCTCGTCTGGCCGCCGGCCGAGCCCGCCGCGAAACCGGTGCAGGTGGCCGACGGCACGCTCCACGCCGACGTGCTCTATCATCCGAACGAGGAGACCGCGAAGATCACCGTCCGCGCCATCAAAGCCAACGTCGCGGGCGTATCGGCCGTCGTCCAGGGCCCCGCCACGGTGGAACTCGAAGGGCCGGCCACGTTTGAGGGCACCCTGGACGTCGTGGCCGAGGCCAACCTGCCGACGCTTGCCGAAACGCTCGCGCCGCTCGGTCTTCTGCCCGAGGAGGCGACGTACTCCGGCGACGTCAAGGTCCGGCTGACGGCCTCGCCCGGCATGGACGCCCGCACCCTCGCGAAGGCGAAACTGACGGTTGTCGGCGAGAAGGTCGAGGTGGCCTGGCCGGACGGGCGCGGATTCAGCGACCCGCTTGCGCGCTTTACGGCCGCCGCC
The DNA here is from genome assembly GCA_035529015.1 of Phycisphaerae bacterium. GTDB lineage: Bacteria > Planctomycetota > Phycisphaerae > FEN-1346 > FEN-1346 > JAUVZF01. The sequence continues at coordinate 2,002 of DATKXP010000555.1, forward strand.
GACCTGCTTCGCCAGGTGAGTGAGGGGGCTCCTGAACCGGCCGTCGGCCTGACCGACGCGGCGGACGCACTAAACGCCGTTGAGGTCACCGAGTGGTCCCTGGCCACGGTGGCCGGATCGCTGAAAGGCACGGCCGGTATCAAGCGGGCCAAGACGGGCTGGTACTGGCAGATGGCGGCCGGCGGCGACGGGGCCATCCGGCCGCTCGCCCAGACCATCGCGAAACTGCGGGGCCGACCGGCCGGCGAACTTCGCGGCCTCTGGAATCTGAACGCCACGTACGACAGCCGTATGCGTGAACTTGTCGCCACGGCCGATGCAACAAACCTGACCGTCCCGCAGGAAGGCGATGAACCCAAGCCCGACCTGCGGCTGGACAACATCCATCTGGAGACGACGGCCGCCTATACCGAAGACGGCCTGCTGCGCATCGACAGAGCCGACCTGACGGGCCCGGGCATTGCGCTCAAAGGCAAGGGCACCGTGCGGCTGCCGTCGGACAACACCAAGGCCGGTGCCGACGGCACCGTCACGGCCAAGGCCGACCTTGCACAGTTCTCCCAGGTCCTGGCCCCCTTCGGGCTGCTGCCCGAAGGCGCGCAACTTGCCGGGGCGGCCGACTTCAACGGCGAAGTCGCTTCCCAGGCCGACGGCTTCGGCGGCGAGGGGGTGCTCGAGATCGCCAACCTCGACGTGCAGATGACGGACCCGAAGACGACGATCCGCGAGCCCCGGGTGCAGTTGCCCGTCCGCTTCGCGTACAACACGGGCAAACGCCGGTGGGATGTTTCCACGGAGGCTATGAAGGCCGAGACGGCGACCGGCACGTGGCGCGTGGCCATGACCGAGACCGACGCCGACCCGCTGCTGGAGGCCGCGTGCAACCTGGAGTTCGACGCCAAGCGCGTTCGCGACGTGCTGGGCGAGCGTTTGCCTGCCACCGTCCGCCTGTCGGGGCCGTGGCGCCTTGCGGCCGAGGTCGCGGGCCCCCTGCCCGACGCCGAGTTGTGGCACCGACGCATCGCACGCCTGACGGGCCAAGGCCGTCTCGACGTCAAGCGTTTCGAGTACGAGACGCTGACCGGCGGCGACGGCGCCGTTCACTGGACGATGGGCGAGGAGAAGATCCGCTTCTCACCCGACCCCGCCAAGCCGAGCCGGCTGGCGCTGGCCGGCGGACACGCCAACCTCGGCGGGTACGTTGACCTCTCGGGCGAGGTCCCCCGGTTCGTCATCTCCGAGCGCGTGCAGGTGCTCGACGGCGTGCCGCTTGAAGGCAAGCAGGTCCAGGACTACCTCCGTTACGCCAGCCCGGTCCTGGCGGCCAGCATCAGCGCCAAGGGGAACCTGTCGGTGGCGCTCGACCGCCTCGTCGTTCCCCTGGCCGACGATCCGCTGGAGAAAGACCTTCCGGAGGAACAGAAGACGCCTGTCGCGAAGCGCGTCGCCGCCGCCGGCCAGTATCAGATCGACGATTTCCAGAGCGAACTTATCGGACCCCTCGGCAAACTCATTCAGGTGACCGGCGGACCGGCCCGGACCGTCGTGCATCCGTTCGGACCGATCAAGGTCGTGATGGAGCGCGGCATCCTCAGCATTGAGGAGCACGACCTGCGCTACGCCGAGGGCGTGAACCTGCGGTTCGGCGGCACCATCGGCGTGGACAAACGGATGAACGTGATCATCGGCGTGCCGCTGACCACGGAGATGCTCCAGCGGCACAAGGTCTCGGCGTCGGCGTTGCCCTACCTGAAGGACATCGTCGTCGCCATCCCGCTGACCGGGACGATCGACCGGCCACAGATCGACGATCGGGCCTTCGCCAAGCGTCTGGCGGACATTGCCATCGAGGCGATTAAGCGCCAGACGCTCGAGCGCCTGGGCGACTGGCTCAAGGGAACGCTGAAACAGAACTGACGTTGGCTTCTGGCGGGCCCCGTGAATTCTGCCTCACCTATTTGACTTGGCCCCCGGCGCGTTTATACTATAGCCGGAAGGCCCACAAGAGCCCTCGCGAAGAGATACCCCTTCTTCTCGGCGGTCAGTGTGGCTCGCGGCCGTTATACGGGTAGGCAGTACCGGCCGCCAGGCCGTGCTGTGGCGCTGAAACCTGTGAGCGAGGCGCGGGCCTTCCTTCTTATGCGCGGCGGGCCGCCCGCCGACTAAGCGGTCCGACATAAGTTTTGCGCGGTGGGTCTCCGCACCCACCGCGCATCACAGCACATATCCGCGGCGGGTACTCCAGACCCGCCGCGCGCGAACTTCAAGAGACTTACGTCGGACCGCTTAGAGCGTTTTAATCTTGCGTGTGCCCTGTTTCGCGCGGTGGGCACTCCTGCCCACCGCGCTCATCCGGCGAGACATGCGCGGCAGGCAAGACTGCCCGCCGCGCTCACCCAATCCTGAAACGCTCTAACGCTTGTCCTCAACCCACTGCAACCTGGCGATGCGGATGCCGTCGAGCCCCGGCTTCAGGGCCGCGACGTACCACTGCCCCTCGTGCAACACCAGTTCCGGCGCCGCCACCGGCAGGTGACCGATGAATTTCGAATCGTCGTCCACGCCGAAGGCCATCGGGTCGCGCGAGCGGTACACGCTGCTCTGCGGGTCGGGCGTGTAGCGCTGCGTGTGCAGAAGATAGAAGTACCCGTCCAGGTGGACGACGTGAGGGCACTCGAAGTTCCACCAGCGTTTGCCGGCCTGCCCGCCGCGGGCCACCAGCGTCGGGCCCGACCAGTGGATCAGGTCCTCGGAGGTCCGGCACCAGATGCCGCCCTTCCCCTGGGGGTGGGCGCAGTAGTAGATGTGCCAGCGCCCGCCGACGCGCAGCACCATCGGGTCGCGGGTAATGGCATGCGGCCCTTCGGTGAACAGGCCCGCCAGGCCGCCGGTCAGGTGCCGCTCGAACACCTTGCCGTCGCGGCTGGTGGCCAGGCAGATGTCCTGGTAGTTCCCGTAGAACAGGTGCCACACGTCGCCGACGCGCAGCACGTACGGGGCCTGAAGGCCGCCGGCGGGTTCGCCGACCAGGGCGTCGGACCGCATCTTGATGCCCATCGGTTTCCAGTCGGTGTCCGTCAGGCGCCGCCCTTCCCAGCCGTAGAAGAGGCGGGTCTTGCCGGGCTCCTTGGTGTGGCGGATGCACGACCAGAGTTGCCACGTGCCGTCGGCGGCCTGCCAGACGCCGAAGTCCACCGGCTGCTGCTTCTCACCCGTCAGGTGACCGAGGTCGGGGTTGCCGGCGACGTTCCACCAGTCGCCGTCAATGACGAAGCGGCGGGGGACGGGCTCCGACTTCTTCTCGCCTGCGACGGCAAAGGAACACGTCATCGCCAGGATAAGGACGACGGCGGTTACATGTTCCATGGGGCCACTCCTTTGTGGTCAGCCGGCAAGCGGGTCAGGCAGGCCCGCTTCGGCAAACGCCTCGGCGCGGCGGCGACAACTCGCGCAGTGCCGGCACGGCCGCTGCTCGGCCCGGTAGCAGGACCACGTCAGGTCGAAGGGCGCGCCCAGGTCGGCGCCCAGGCGGACCACGTCGGCCTTCTTCAGGTCAATGAGCGGCGTCTCGACGCGGATCTGGGTGTCCGGTCGCGTCCCCAGGTCGATCAGCCGGTTGGCCGCGTCGTAGAACGCCGGCCGACAGTCGGGGTAACCGGGGGCGTCCTGTTCGACGGCGCCGATGACGACCCGCCCTGCCCGAAGCGTTTCGGCCCACGAGACGGCGATCGCCAGCAGGTTCGCGTTGCGGAACGGCACGTACGTGCTGGGGACACGGCCGGGCACGTCGTCCTCGGGCACGTCGATCCGTGTGTCGGTCAGGCTGCTGCCGCCGATCAGGCCCAGGTGCGGGGCGGCCACCGCGAGCGAGTGTTCGGCGCCGAAGTGTTCGACCTGGCGGCGGAAGCACTCCAGTTCCTTCGCCTCGGTCCGCTGGCCGTAGTTGACGTGGAGCATGGCCAGGCGGTAGCGCCGGGCGGCCCAGGCCGTGGCCACGCACGAGTCCATGCCGCCGCTTGCCAGGACGGCAGCCAACATCCGCTCGCTCATAACGTCCTCTCCGCCCCGGACGTGTGTGGCCCGGCTGGCTTGTCCAGCCGGGGCAGTCGGTCACCGGGCTGGACAAGCCAGCCCGGCCACACGGCGCGCGGGTCTACATGGTCTCCTTCTCGACGGCCAGGCGCTGGGCGCGGTTGTCCTTCTCCGTCACCACGTAGAACGCGCCCGCCACCGGCACATCAACAGCAATCTCGCGGTAATCGGGGATCGTGACCTGGACGCGATCGCGGTCTTTGACAGGCGAGTGGGCGTACACGAGCCACTGACGGGCCGGCTCCTCGCCCATCACGCGGGCCAGAGCGAAGACCGGAATCTCGGTGTCGAGTTTCCACGGCCGCTTCGAGTCGAGATCCGTATCCAGCAGATACCATCGCGGCCAGTCCTGGTACTTCTCGGGAATCCGCGCCTGGTACGGATGTTGGTGAGCCGTGTTGGCCACCAGCCGCGAGCGGCGCCAGAACGCCTTCAACGTCGGGTGGCGGTAAACGCGGTCCACGGCCTCAAGGATCGGCACGAAGTACGGGTGCCCGTCGGCGGCCGTCGTGCCGTGACCCCGGAACTCGCGGACGACGCGCGGCCGCACGAGCCACATTCCGAACTGGACCATGCCGCCGTACCGTTCGGGCGTGAGGGTCTGGCCCTGTTTGCGGTACCAGTCGCGTTTGCTCGTCTTCCCCCCGTGGCCGTCCCAGGTCGAGAACTCCTGCCACCACTGGGGGTCGGCCTTGTACGTCTCACGCTCGAGGAACGGCACCCAGTTCATCGACTCGACCTGGGGGCTCCACACGCGAAAGTCGGTGATGGCACACCAGTCGTGCAGGTAATAACTGGGCGAGCCGCCGTCCCAGACGCCGACAGCCCCGTTCATCGTCTCGTGGACCATGTACCGGCGGTGGTAGTCGGTCCAGCCGTCCCACCGGCCGAGGTGCGACGGGGCCGGGGCGTTCGTGTAGCCGATGAAGACCGCCGTCTTCCTCCACGTCTCGTTGGCCAGCCCCTCGCGCATGCCGGCGATGAGGGCGGCGTAATGCGACCGCAACTTCCCTTCCGGCCCGGGGCCGCGCTCGTCCTTCTCGCCGGGTTTGGCCCTGGCGGCCTCGTTGTTCGAGAGGAACAGGACACTCGGCGGGTTTGGATACCACGCCTGGAGTTGCTTCATGGTCGGCGAGTCGGTCCAGTCGCGGCCGCACTGCCGCCACGGCTCCACGGGGCCGGCGGGCGAGACCTTCTTGACGATCTTCTCGGGCGTAACGAGCAGGGGCGTCTCGTCCTTCGGCAGGTTGCGGTACGTCTCGTCCTTGTACAGGAGCGACTCCCACTGCGTCGAGACCAGCGTAATCGGCAGCCGCAGCGCCGCCATCCGCTTGAACGGCCCCTCGTAGTACTCGACCCAGTTCTCCTTCGTTACGTCAGTCTGCGGCGGCGGGTGGTAGAACCACGGGAAGATGTGGTGACCCTTCTCCAGGAGGCCGAGTTGGTACGCCGGGCTGCACCCCGTCCCGCCGCGTTTGTTCCAGTGCCCTGCCAGGGGCAGCGGCCAACCCTCGGGGTCGAAGTTCGGGCGCGTGGCCTCGGCCCGGATCTCGTCGGCCAGGCGTTGAAGCGCC
>DATKXP010000556.1:0-4486 GCA_035529015.1 Phycisphaerae bacterium
TATCTTCACATTCGGGCCCCGAATCGGCGTTTCTGGCCCAGAAACGGGGTTCGGACCTCCGAAAAGCGCCATTTTGGGGGGCCTCGAGAAACGCCGTTTTCGTAAAGTATATAACCGCCGGCGGCACCACGAGCCACAAACTCTGTAGGGGCGTAGCATGCTACGCCCTTACGGCGGCAGGGCTGCTGCCAACCGCGAGCCGCAAGCGTGGGGGCCGGGCACCCGCCCTGCGGCTCGTTCGTCATGGCCCCGCCGGCGCTACGGCCGTCACGATGGTCAGAATAACGGGCAGGTAGGTGGTGCCGTCGTCGGACGTCCAGCGGCCGACCATCAGACCGCCGACCACGACGCGAGTGTCGGGGACGCTGTAAACGCCGGCGCTGACGACCATGGCGAGGGGTCTGCCCTGACCGGTCAGCCGCGAGTACGACAGGGCGCCTGGGGGCCCGGGGACGCGCCCGGCGAGGCCGATCACGATGACCGGCTGACCGCGCGGGCGCTGGGCGCGGGCCTCGTTCCAGACGGGCCCCAGGTGCGGCGCGACGTGGCCCTCTGAAAGGTGCTTCATGCGTTCGACGGCGGCTTCGTGGATTTTGGCGAACAGGTCGCCGCGCTCCAGGTGGGCGAGGGCCGCGACGAGGTCGAGGTACACCGGCACCCGCTCGGGCTTGAAGAGCGTGCCGTGTCCGGGGCGCAGTTGGTTGCACGACAGTGCCGTCCGACAGTGGTCACACACGCCTGCGAACGAATGGGCCTGCCGCAGGGAGCGCAGGTCGGCGCAGATCTTGCAGTCCGGGCAGGTCGGCTGGTTGTTGTGGTAGTAGCCGCAGCAGTTCCCCTGGCACGGCCGCGTGCGCCAGTACCAGTACGAGATGTAGCGGGCATGGCACTTGGGGCAGCAATGGCCCACGTACTGGAGCGTGGCGCAGGATGTGCCCCGCCCGCAGCAGCGTTCGCAACTGAGGTGCGTGCCTTTCGCGAGGAGCGAACACGACGGCGGACAGCCCTGGGCCTCGCAGCGGCAAACGGGGCAGGTTTCCTCCCAGGTGTTGACCAGAGGTTTTCGGCCCAGCCGGGCGAACGAGACGGAACTGGATCGTTTTTTGGTGACTTTGCCGGTGCCGCGACACGTGCGACACGGGAGCGGCCGCGCCAGGCCGAGTTGGCCCTGGACCTCGAAAGGCTTCTTGTCGGCCACGATGGGGAAGGCCTCTCTCTCGTAGACGACCTTGCCGCCGGCGACGTTCGAAGCGTCGGGCAAGGCCGAGAGGATAATCTCGCCTTCCGGTTGCTCTGCGGGCGTGGGGGGCTGCGTCTCGGCGGGCGGCTGTTTGGGCGGCTGAGGCTCGGTGGCAGGCGGTTTGGGGGCATCCGGCTGAGCGGGTGCGGGTGTCGCCGGTGCGGCCGGCTGCGTCGGCGCGGGCGCAGGTGTCGTCGGCGCGACGGGCTGCGTCGGCGCGGGCGCCGGTGTGACCGGGTCAGGTGCTGTTGGGACCGCGGGGGGCGTCGGGGCAACGCGCGCAACAGGCTGAGTCGGCGCCGGCACGGGTGTCGTCGGTGCGGGCGGCGCGGGCGCGACCGGTGCAGGTTGTGTTGGTGTCGTCGGCACGGGCGGCGGCGCAGCGGGCTGAGGCGGAGGCGGGCCGCGCGTTGTCGGCGCAGCAGGCGCGGGGGGCTGGACGGCAACGTGAGGCGGTTCGAGGTCCGGCGGCGGGGCGGGGGCGGGAGAGAGGAGCGATTCCGCCAGGTAGGTCAGCAGACCGACGGCCAGTGCCCCTCCCACGACGACGATCAGCAGTTTCTTCATGGGACGGCCCCCCGTTCTGAACACGTGCAAGCGTAGTGTAGCCGGAGATATGGCGGCGTTTCAACCGGAAAAGGGTGCGGGGCAGACGGGCAAGCCTCTTGCTGACGCGCGCGGCTAGTGGGTGCCACCGTGGCACGGGTCAGTCGAGGGGGTTGAAGACGAGGCCGCTGAGGGCTTTGGGATAGAAGTAGGTGGACTTGGGCGGCATGCGTTCGCCGGTGGTGGCCACGTCTTCGAGGCTTCGGACGGGCAGCGGCCTGAGGACCACGGCGGCATCGGCGCCGTCTTCATGGACGGCGTCGAAGGCCTGCTGGGCGAGGTGAACGTAGGTCAGGCGGATGGTCCGGTCGGCCCCCTCGACGGCCTCGGGCAGGTCGCGGCGCAGGAACACGCGCTGGAGGATGGACACGTCGAGTTTGCGCCAGGCCTGCGACTTGTCGGCGGCCGCCTCGTCCATGACCTTGGGATCCTTGAGCGTCAGGAGAAAGGCCTTGGAGGTGTCGCGCGTCCAGAGTCCGAAGGAATGCTCGGGCGCCCGGGCCAGGTGCTCGGCCAGGCGCGGACTGGTGGCTTCGGCGCCGTCGAACTCGGTCCACTCGAAGTGACGGGCGCTGACGTCGCGCAGCCGGTCGGTCGAGAGGCCGTCGAGGCCGTGCAGGACGCGGTGGGTCGGCAGGACGGCCAGTCCGGGATGGTGCATCGAGACGCAGAGCATGAGGACGCTGTCGGCGGGATGGTCGTGATCGACCTCGACGCCTTTCTCGGCGAGCATGTGGCGGTAAGCCAGGGCGGTTTCGTAGCGGTGGTGTCCGTCGGCGATGAAGATGGCCTTGTCGGCCATGGCGCCGGCGACGTGCTCGGCCAGGCCCGTGTCGGACGAGGAAAAGAGACGGTGGACGACGCCGTCGGCATCGACCGTCTGGACAAGGGGCTCGCAGTGGACGACCTCGTGGAACAGATCGGGGATGACGTTCTTGGGATCGGGGTAGACGCCGAAGACGGGCGAGAGGTTGGTGCGGGTGGCGCAGATCATCTTCATGCGGTCCTTGCGCGGGCCGTCCATGGTTTCTTCGTGGGGAAAGACCTTGCCGGTGCCGAACTCCTCGATGCCGACGCGTGCGAGGACGCCTTCGCGGCAGTACGACTTGCCCTCAGCCCCGAACTCCTGCTGGTAGAAGTAGAGGGCGGGTTCGGAGTCGCGGCGGAGGATGCCGGTGTTCTGCCACTTGTCGATGAGGTCGGCGGCGCGGGTGTACTTGTTGTGGATGTCGTTGTCGCCGGGCTCGTCGCGCCCCAGGATGAGGCGGACAACGTTGTGCGGGTGCAGGCGGTAGAGGTCGTCGCGCAGTTCGGCGTTGATGCAGTCAAACGGCGGTGCCGTGACCATGGCGATGGCGAGCGGGTTCTGCGTGTTGTAGCGCAGGGCGCGGAACGGGCGGATACGTGCCATCAGGCTCGGTGCTCCCTCGTGTTCGGTGTCCTCTTGCGTGTGCTGTCGCGTCCGGCCGCTACGTTCCGGATTCGCTGGAGGCCAGGTACTCGACCTGCTCGTCGGTCAGGGTGTCGATGTCGATGCCCATGGTCTGGAGTTTGATGGCGGCGACCCACTCGTCCACCTCGTGCGGCACGTCGTGCACCTTCACGTCGAGGGCGTCCTTGTTCTTGACGACCCATTCGCCGGTCAGGGCCTGGACGGCGAAACTCATGTCCATGACGGAGGCCGGGTGGCCCTCGGCGGCCGCAAGGTTCACCAGCCGTCCCTCGGCCAGCAGGTAGACGGTGCGACCGTCGGGCAGGTCGTAAGCGTCAACGAGGTTGCGGACCTGCGTCCGGACGCCCTTGGCCAGCCGTGAGAGGCCGGGGATGTCGATCTCGACGTTGAAGTGCCCCGAGTTGCAGACGACGGCCCCGTCTTTCATGACCTCGAAGTGCTCGGGCCGGATCACGCTCTTGTTGCCGGTGACGGTGATAAAGAGGTCTCCGACGCGTGCGGCGTCGGCCATGGGCATGACGTTATACCCGTCCATGGCGGCCTCGATGGCCTTGAGGGGGTTGATCTCGGTCACGATGACGGTGGCGCCGAGTCCGTCGGCCCGCATGGCCGTGCCCCGACCGCACCATCCGTACCCGGCCACGACGACCTTCTTGCCGGCGATGAGCATATCGGTGGCGCGGATGATGCCGTCGAGCGTTGACTGGCCGGTGCCGTATCGGTTGTCGAAGAAGTGTTTGCAGTCGGCGTCGTTGACGGCGATGACGGGGAACTTCAGTTCGCCCTTGGCTTCCATGGCCCGCAGGCGGATGACGCCGGTCGTCGTCTCTTCCATGGACCCGATGACGTTGGCGGCGTCTTTGGGCCGGTCGCGCGTCAGCGTGAAGACAAGGTCGCACCCGTCGTCCATGGTGATGTTGGGCTTGTGGTCGCAGGCGGTGGCCAGGTGCCGGTAATAGGTGTCGTTGTCCTCGCCCTTGATGGCGTAGGTGGAGACGCCGTACTCGGCGACGAGGGCGGCGGCCACGTCGTCCTGGGTCGAGAGGGGGTTCGAGGCGCACAGGACGAGGTCGGCCCCGCCGGCGATGAGGGTCCGGCACAGGTTGGCCGTCTCGGCGGTGACGTGCAGGCACGCGCTCATCCGGAGACCGTCGAAGGGCTTCTCGCGCTCGAAGCGTTCGCGGATC
>DATKXP010000557.1:0-3776 GCA_035529015.1 Phycisphaerae bacterium
TCGGCGTCGAGGTTGCCGGTGCCGTAGCCGTGCCAGGCGGCATCGACGATGGACCGGTTGACCGTCAGGTCGATATCGACCGTCACGTCGGCAAACGTCACGGGCACGTCCCAGAAGATGTTGCCGTCGACGTACGCGCCGTCACCGTAACTGCCGGGCTGCCCCGGCCGCAGGAAGTAAATGGCGGCGTAGTCGAGGTCGTAGACGGTGTTGTTCACGAACGTGAGGAAGGCGTCCTGCTTGACCTGGGCGACGTGGTCGAGGTCCGAGAAGACGTTGCGGACCATCATGTACTGCTTTCCGGCGCCGGCGGAGATGGCGTTGGCGTTGCCGCTGCCGGTGTTCCACTGGTCCTTGTGGAAGTGCATGAAGACGTTGCCCTCGATGTGGGCATCGCCTTCGAGGTCGAGGGCGTCGTCGCCGCCGCCCATGAAGACGTTGTTCAGGATCTGGAGCCGCATGCCGTCGGCGCCGTTCACGTCGATGGCGTCGCTGTGTCCCTTGGTGGTGCCGAAGCGGTTGTTCTCAATGAGAAAAACGAGGCCGGCACCGGCGGTGCCCCAGATGTGCTCGTTGTGGTTGTCCCAGGTCGGCGCCTGGCCGGGCCCCAACAGGTCGGTGAAGATCGAGAGGCGGACCACCAGGGCCGAGCCTTCCGTGCGGATGCGGCGGTAATCGGTGTGGTCGAATGTCGCGTGGTCCACCAGGAGGTTCGAGTTGTCGAGGCCGATCATGCCGTTGTCGGTGCGGCCGTATTCGAGGACGGCGTAGGTGATGCGGTTGTCCTGCATGGTGCCGTCGAACTGGATGCCGCGCCAGGTGGCGCCCGAGCCGGGCAGGCGGGTGAAGCGGATGGGCCGGTACTCGGTGCCGTCGGCCTGGAGCAGTCCCCTGACAATCAGTTGGGCGCCCGGGGCGAAGAAGACGGTCGTGCCCTCGGCAATCGTCAGGCTGATGCCCGCCGGCACCGTCAGGTCGCCCGTGATAAGGTACGGCCCTCCGGCGGCGGTCCAGACGGTGTTCTCGGTCAGCGATCCCGAGGTCTGGTCGTTGTCGGCGATCATGACGATGGCGTTCGACGGCGCGCCGACGGCATAGGACGGGTTGCCCGTCAGGGTCAGGACGACGGTCTCGTCGAGTTCGAAGTTCGGGTCGTCCTCCGGCGTGATGGTGATGGTAGCCGTCGGGCTGCCGGCGGGGATGTCGATCTGCCCGGGCAGGGGGCCTTCGTCGTAGTCGGTGTCCTCGGCCGTCCCGCTGACCGTGTAGTAAACGGTGAGCGGGTCGGTCGTATCGCCCGTGCGGGTAATGGTGAACGTGCCGGTGTCGGCGCCCTGTTCGGCGGCGTCGGGATCGGTGGCCTCGATGGTGACGGTGACGTCGGGCGCCACCGTGCCGCCGGAGAAGTAGCCCATGTCGGTCCGGCTGCCGTCGGGGTCGGTGGGATCGGCGGGGTCGCCGGCGTCGATGCAGGGGGAGCCCGGCTGCAGATGGTAATCGTGGAGTGCCGGGTTGACGAACATCGCGTCGAGTTGCAGGTTCCCCGTGCCGGCCCACGTTTCGTCGAAGACGTTCGTGTAATCGATGTGGATGTCGGACTCGACGTAGGGCGCCTGGGCGTCGACGGGGTCGGTCGCAACCAGGATGGAGTTGGTCACGTTGTAAATGATCGTTCCGCTGGTGACGCCGTACTTGTTGTGCGACTGGATGGCGATGTCGGTAAAGCCCTGGACCGTGCTCGTGACGATGGTGGAGTGGTCGATGTTGACGGTGGCGGTCGCGCCTTCCGTGGTCTTGGCGGCGATGGTGGCCACCGTGGGGTCTTCCGGCGCACGGTTGTTCTCGACGATCAGGCAGTACTGGATGGTCGTCTCGCCGCCGTAGACGCTGACGGCCTTGTCGTTGCAGTCGCGGACGATGAAGTCCTGGACCGTGATGTCGGCGCCGAGGGTGTCGATGCCGTCGTCGTCGATGTTGGCGGCCACGCCTCCGACGAGCGTACACGTCTGCCCGGCCTGCTGGTCGTGGATGTAGATGCCGTCGCCGTCGTCGCCCGCGTGCATGTCGGTGATCCACGAGTCCTCGAACAGCAGGGCCGTGCCGGCGATCTCGGGCCCCATAATCGAACGGGCGAACAGGCTGTCGCGGAACACGAGGTCGTTGCCGCTCGTGGCGTGCATGATCTTGCCGGCGTTGTCGGTCAGGTTCGCGTGGTCGAAGACGAAGGTGGAGCCGGTGGCCCGAATGGCGGGCCCGGAGTTGGAGTGGCCGACGGCAGGCGAGCGCCCGGCCTGGTGAATGTTGGTGTACTGGAAGGCGGACGGCTCGGCGCTTTGGTGGTGCAGTTCGCCCCAGTTCTCGCCCGCCACGTACGCCGTAAAGGTAACCGGCGAGGCGGCGGTGCCGAGCGACTGGATCGCACCGGCCACGTCGATGTCGGTCCCGCCGGTGCCCGAGGCCACGCCGTCGATCAGAACGAGCGTGCCGGGGTCGAGCGTCAGGACGACGCCATCGGCAATCGTCAGGTCGCCGCCCGTGACGTGGATGACGCCGCTCCAGGTTGTGTCGTCGGCGATGGTGCCCGAGACGGTCGTGACCGGCTCGGCGGACCAGTCCACGAGGGTCTTGCTCGTCTGGAGCGCGTTGACGTCCACCTGGAGGTCGAAACTGCCGGTGCCGGTGGCCGTGACCAGGGCGCTGCCCAGGCCGTTGTAGAGCGTGACGTCGGTCACATCGAGGCCCACGCCCAGGTTCCCGACGACCGAGAGCGTGGCGGTGGCGTCCCAGAGGTCGCGGTACACGCTGCCGTCGGCCTGGTCGATGACCTCGACCCTCACGAGGAACGGCGTGCCGGGCAGGTAACTGTCGCGCGTGAGGAGGTTGACGTCGAGGGTGGCGCCCTCGGCGGACGGCACGGGCTGCCCGTCGTCGGCGGCCTGGCCGGACGCGGCGGCCGCGCCCCCGCCCTGAACACCCTGCGGGTAGTCGGTGGTCGATCCGGTGTCGTACCAAATGTCGATGAAGTCGCTCTCGAGGACGCTGCCGGTGCCGTCGGGCCCGTCGTGCGTCGCGACGGTGATGCGGTTGACGCCGGGCGTCAGGTCCACGTTCAAGCCCGGGGTGCCCCTGGTGGCGATGAGTTCCGCCTGGATGAGGAAGTCGGCGTCGGCCGCATCGACGTTCAGGCCGCGGACCGCCAGGACGTTGTCGCCAACCAGGAGGTCGGCGAAGTTCGCCGAGATGTCGATCTCCACGAAGTTGCTGCCGGCGTGCTCGCCGGTGGCGGCCGAGTCCCAGGCGAGAGAGGCGGGGGCGTTGGCCTCGGCCACCTTCGCGCCGTTCAGGTACGCCACGTAACCGTCGTCGTACCGGATCCGCAACGTCAGCCCGTCGTACGAGGGCAGATCGGGCGCGGTGAACTCGACGCGGGTCCAGAGCGACGCGTTCGTGCCCTGCATGGCGGCGGCCACGTCGGTTGCCACGTAAGCGTCGTACGCGCCGCCGCTGTACCCGACGCCCATCGTTGTGGGATAGGCCGTTCCGAAGGGGACGGTCATCTCGGAGTTCTCGACGCCCTTGCTGCCGGAGGCGTCTCGGACGAAGTCACCCGCGTCACTCCCATCGGTGTTGCCGGTCCGCTTGAGGAACGAAAGCGGTCCGGCGGGCGTCACCTCTTCGAGGCGGATGCCCGTCAGGCCGTAACCCTTGTCCCCGCCGGCCACGCCACTGGGATCCACAGCCGTCGGAATGGCGCCGGTGTACTGCGACGAGATGAT
>DATKXP010000558.1:0-3906 GCA_035529015.1 Phycisphaerae bacterium
AGTGACGCGGGCCCATGTTGTGAATGCTGTTCTTTTGCTCATTACTTCTTCCCCTTCGGCGCAAGTGTCTTGTTGGTTTTACCTGTCATTTGATATCCATTTCCCATGCTTCGTTAGTTCTTGCCTTGATTCTTATTCAACCGGGATTTCCTGGATAGCTTCTCGCCGACGACCGCCGTCGGCTTTTCTGACGATTTTATCACCGCTCCTGGGATCGGCAAGCATTGCTCTTGACCGATTGACGGGGGCATCGGGCCGTTTCCGGGTCATGATGTCGGCCAGAATGCCCTGTCTGGCGGCGGGCATTGGCGATCCGCGCAGACCCTCGCCGTTGCGTTCCCCTTCCCCGGCTGTCTTGACCGTTCTCGCCGTCATCGCGGCACCGTGTCAGGCAGACGCAGCCGTCGAATCCGCTCCAGAATCGCCCGGAACAACCGCTTTGGCACGGCAACTTCCGCCATCTGGAAGATCACGTACCGCGCGTGCGTCACGACCTTCGCCCCGATCTTGATGAGCCTCTCCCGCAACGTCGTCAGCGACCAGTGCTTCACCGAAGTCATTTCGGCCCCGCCGTCGACGAGCGTCTTGTCCTTGAGCATGCCGTTGATGGTCCCGGCAACGGCGTCGCGGACGTCCGGCGTGTAGTAGTTGGGCGCTGCCAGCGCCCTCTCTTCCGGCTCGTTGCCCCCCAGCCAGGCCGCGGCGCGCTGGCGGACGTTCTTGTCGGTCTTCTCCCAGATCGCCTTGCCGACGCCGTCAGTGGCCGCGGAGAGCTTCGTGAGGAACGCGCGCCAGTGGGTTACATCGCTCCTGCGGAAGTTGTAGGACCGGAAGGTGAGGTAAAGCCTGCCATTGCGAACCGCCATCGCCTCGGCCTTGTCGGGCATGCCGGGCTGGTCCTTCCAGAGATCCTTTACGAAAATATCCCTGAACCCGCCGTTGTTTGCCTTGTCCCAATTCTGATATGAGCCGGTGGCAGTGTCGAGACGAAAGAGCACCTGCGGGCTGCCCGAGCTGCTGCCCACGTACACCAGGTCGCCTTCCACGGCGAGTTGTTCAGCGCCGCCGAAGCCGCCATATTTGTGTTTCCATCGGACCTTTCCTTCGAGGTCGCAGGCGAGCAGGCCCCGGCCGGCCTCGGAGGCGCCCCACCCGAGGTAAACGGAATCGCCCTGTGAGGCACAGGTCCAGGGCACGCCCAGATCGCCTCCCCAGTTCGAGGTGGGGCCGCTGTGCCAGGGCGCGTTGCCGCTGTTGCCCGCCCAGCCTCGCAGGCGCAGGCCTATGCCCTTGTGCCAGATGGCCTGCCAGGTGTAGTCGCCGGCGGGCAGCACCGCGCCGGGCGTTCGCCAGATCGGCGTGGCCAGGCCGTCCCACGTCACCGTGTGCTCGCCCTTGGCCATCGGCTCGGCATTGAGGAGATTCCGCACCACGACGCCGTCGGCGTTGCGGAGGATCATCGACACGTAGCCGGCCTCGGGCATGGTGAACTTGAGGGGAATGAAGCCCTTGGGCCCCTCGCTGAGGGCCGACCAGTCGACCACCGGCTGGCCCTGCCTCAGCGACACCGGCAGCTTGCGCCCGTCGGCCAGGTGGAGCATTCGAGGCTTCATCTTCCCGGAGCGCTCGAATGTTGCCGGGCCGAACTGTTTCAGGCTGCGCGTGCCCCAATAGGTACGTTCCAGCGGCACTCCGGGCATAAAACAGTCCCATGCATCGAGGCTCCAGCCGAACGAGAGGATGAACAACACCCTGATCTCGCTGCCAGCCCCCAGGCTTACACCATCGGCCGTGATCAACTTCAGCGGGATCCGAATCTCCTGCGTATAACCCTGGCCGTCCGGGTCGTCGAGGTAGGCCTGTTCCGCCCCGAACTGCCCGGGGTCGCGCTCATTCTTGAGCGGCGGCTCAAAGCCAAGGGAGATCAAAGGCTTGCCGTCCTTGTCGCGGGAGCACGAAAAGTTCGGCTGGAGCTGCGATGGCGTTCCAGCGCCGGTGAGCATCAGGAGCCGCAACCGACGGCTTCCGGCAGGCTTCTGGGTCTTGACCCGGGCGAGCACATAGAGATGGTCCTTGTCGTACATCGCATGAAGCCATGCGCTGTGGCGGTCACGCTGCTCCTCCACATTGTTGCAGGCAAAGAGGCCACCGCTGAGGTCCCAGTCGTCGAATTTGCCGTCGATGACGACCTTACCCGGCGCCGGCAACACGGGAATGCCGTAGTTCTCCGTCTGTGTACCTGCAAATGCGGGCATCGCCAGCAGGCCGCAGATCATAAGGAAGCTGGAAACGGTCTTCATGGCAGGTCCCTTTCGGACAGATCAGGGCTGATCAGTTTCGGAACTCCCGCTCACTTTGGAGCCGCTTCCGACTGAAAGACGGCACGTCCCCAGTACGGACCAATCAGGAAGTAAGCCCCCGGCCAAGCTGGCGGAGTACTCGGTGGATTCTGGTTGGTCACATCGACCAACTGCCCAAAACAGACTCGCCCCTCGGCATCGCTCCAATGCACCGTCCACAACGCCCCCATGACATCGCCTGCGCGCGGGGGATCGCTCTCGCAATGGAGCAGCCGCCACGGAATCGCGTATTCCAGCGTGTAGCCGAGTCCGTCCGCGTCCTTCTGAAACGCGCCCTGCCATCCCATGGGGGCTGCGGCGGGAGGTCGCAAGTCAAAGCTGTGCTGCAAATCGAGGCTCGCGCGCCCGGACGTGGCATCGTACCACAGGATCAGACTCGTCACCCGCTCGTTGGTGGAATCCGCAAGCAACTCACGACTGGGCTTCTGGGGCCGGAATGGACGGTTGATGCCCTTGAGCGGCCAGCCCAATCGGCGATCCGTCGAGAGACGCACGATGACGCTGCCCCCCGCAAAGTGGAAGCCGTCGCGGGACGCATTGCGCATCGGTTCGGGATCGCCGACGTGGGCCGCCACATACAAGTGCGCGGCATCATACATCATCCCTCCCTCGACGTAATACGTGGCCGCGTAAGGCGGCTCGCACGCGCTTTTGAAAAAGGTGCCGCGGTTCCATTCCGTGAGCCGGCCATCCACCGACACCTCGTGCGTCGCACGAATCACCGCGACCGACTCGAGGACGCTGCGGTTGTAGAGCGGGCCGCCAGGAGTTGCCGGCGTCGTTCGCGGCATCCGCCGGGTGAACCGGTCCTCGACAAACGCCACCGGAGCCAGCTCACCCTTGGCCGAGCATCGCAGGGCGCTGCCGGCCTTCAGTTCCCGGGCTTCCCCTGACGCGACGGCCTCCGCCCGCACGCGGCCGCGGTAGACCTGCACGCGCTCGTCGCCGCTCGGACTGACACTCACGCCGAACTCGGTGCCGAGGTCGGTGACCCGCATCTGCGCCGTCTCGACCACAAACCCCGAGCCCCCCTTCGGCATACGCACCACGACCGTGCCGGACGTGAGCCGGATGTGTTGAGCGCCCAGCCATTCCGCGATCGCCGGTCCTTCGACGAGCAGTTCGACACCGTCAGCTCCTGCCAGCGAAATCAATCCGCTCTGTAGGCTCCAACGGCCTCTCCCGACGCTCTCGGACACACGCACTTCCCGCCCGTCGGTCCAGCGCCCGCGCAGCGTCTCGCGGACCACCGCAAAGACCGGCCCTGAGTCCGCTCCGGGCTCTCGGGGTGCCCCACGCGGCCACAGCCATACCGCCGCCGCCACGGCGAGCACCGCCGCCGCGGATGACAAACTCCAGCGCCACCGGCGCGACGTCGAGGCACGTGTTGCTTTTGCTTTGCGGAGAACGGGCAACTCGCACTCGAGACCGCGAAACTGCCAGGCCAGACCGGCGTGCAGTTCCAGATAAGAGAGGAAGAACCTCCGCGCCTCCGCGCTCGTGAGCAACTCGCGTTCGAGCGCTTCGCGTTCCGCCGGGCTCAGGG
>DATKXP010000559.1:0-8093 GCA_035529015.1 Phycisphaerae bacterium
CGGATGAGTTCGACGGCCTCGTTGAAGCGGTCGGCCACGGTCTTGATCTGATCGAGCGCTGCGAACTCGTCGCGCCCCGCACCCGTGATGACCATCTCGCAGCCGAGGGCGCCGGCCGTATCGACGACCTCCCTGAAGTTCTCCTTCGTGGGCAGCGGCCCGTGCGATGAGGAACAGACCACGTCAAGGTCATCGAGGATGCTGCGGATTTCCTCAGGGCTATGGCCGTGCAGGCCGGCGGGTTCCACGCCCTTGTATCCGACGTCGGCCACCTTCTTCAGGACGCCGATGAAATCCTCGGCGGCGGCTTCGCGCAGGGTGTACAGTTGCAGGCTGACGGGTTTCATGGATTCTCCTTGCCCCGTTGGGCGGGGCTCTCCCGGCTGAAAAAGGACGTTGCTCCGCTGCGACAGGGGCGTATTATACCACCGCGCGGGCGACCCGCAATCGTTTGCGCGCTCGACGCCCGTTCGAGTGTAGGGGGGCTGTGCGCGGTGGGTGCGGAGACCCACCGCGCAGAACTTTCGTCAGGCCGCTCAGAGTAGAGCAAAGACGCCATGGATGCCCACACCCTGGAACGGTTGGAGTTCGAGAAGGTCCTCGACCGGATCGCGGGCCTGTGCATGCTCACGCTCGGGGCCGACGGGGCGCGGTCGCTGCGGCCGATGGACGACCTCGGGCGCATCAAGACGCGGTCGCAGCGCATTGCCGAGGGCGTGGCCATCCTGGCCAAGGGCCACGACTTCGGCGTCGAGCGTTTCGACGATCCCAAGGCCCTGCTCGACCGGGCGCGAATCGAAGGCATGGCCCTGCGGCCGGAGGAACTCCAGACCGTGACTGCCATCCTGCGGAACGCCCGCGACCTCCAGAAGGCGTTCAGCCAGGCGGGCGCAGCGGCGCCGTCGCTGGCGAAACTGTCGTTCGACCTTGCGCCGAACCCCGACCTCCTGAAAGAGATCGACCGGTGCATCGAACCCGACGGCACGGTGGCCGACGACGCGTCGCCGGAACTCAAGCGCCTGCGCCGCGAATTGGCAGCCCTTCAGGACCGCATCCGCACGCGGCTCGAAGCGCTTATCACCAGTGCCGACCTCCAGCCGTTCCTGACGGGCGACTACGTCACCCAGCGAAACGGCCGCAACGTCGTCCCCGTCCTGGCCACGCAGTCGGGCCAGGTGCCGGGCATCATTCACGACCGTTCCGACACGGGGCACACGGTGTTCGTCGAGCCGACCTTCGTGGTCGAGATGGGCAACGACCTGCGGGGTCTCGCCGCGGACGAGGAGCGCGAAGTGCAGCGCATCCTGCGGCAGTTGACCGACGGCGTGCGTGCTCACCTGGAGCCGCTGCGGCTGACGGTCCGGACGCTCGTCCGGTTCGACCTGCTGCGCGGGTGCGCGCGGTACGCCGCTGCGCGCCAGATGACGCGGCCGGCCTTTTCGACCGACGGCGTGCTGACCATCGTCGGCGGCCGCCACCCGGTCCTTGAGGACGCCCTCGCACCGAGCGATAACGCGGTCGTGCCGCTCGATTTCACCCTCGGCGGTCCCATCCGGACGATCGCCATCACGGGGGCGAACGCGGGCGGCAAGACGGTGGCCCTCAAGACGATCGGCCTTCTGTGCCTCATGGCCCAGACCGGGCTGATGGTGCCCGCTGAGAAGGGGTCAACCTTCGTCCCCCTGCGACAGGTGCTCGTCGATATCGGCGACGAGCAGAGCATCGAGGCCAACCTTTCGACGTTCTCCGGGCACATCCAGCACATCCGGGAGGTCCTGGCGGCGGCCGACGAGGAGACGCTCGTCCTTCTGGACGAGATCGGCGCGGGAACCGACCCCGTCGAGGGCGGGGCACTGGCCTGCGCCATCATCGGTGCCCTGCACGGGCGCGGGGCCATGACCGTCGTCACGACGCACCTCGGGCAGGTCAAGGGATTCGTCCACGAGCAGGACGGGATGGAGAACGCGGCCGTCCAGTTCGACCCCGACACGCTGAGCCCGACGTACGAGTTGATCGTGGGCCGGCCGGGGGCGAGCCATGCCCTTCAGATCGCCCGGCGGTACGGTCTGCCCCAGGAGGTTCTCACAAGCGCCGAGGAACTGGTCGATTCCGACGCCATCGAGATGGAGGGCCTGCTGGCGCGGCTGACGGCGTCGCTCAAGAAGGCCGAGGCCGACGCCCGGAAGGCCCGGCGCGAACGGGCCCAGGCCGAGAAGGAACGCAAGGACCTTGCCGGGCAACTCGAGGACCTCAAGAAGGAGCGAAAGGAGTCGCTGCGTCGCGCCGTCGAGGAGGCCCAGGGCCTTGTGGAGAACACGCGTCGCGAGATGCAGCGCGCCCTCGACGAGGCCCGCCGCGCGGGCGCCAACGCCGCCGCCACGACGCACCTCCGCCGCCAGGTCGAGGACAAACGCGACCGCTTCAGGAAGAAGTCGCGCGAACTGGCGCCGACAGGGCGGCCGCCGCTTGCGATTGAGAAGGTCCAGGTGGGAGACGTGGTGTACGTGGAAACGATGCAGCGGCACGCCAGGGTCAGCCGGATCGACCTCAAACGCCGCAAGGTCACGCTCGACGCGGGGGGTCTGGCCATCGAGGCCGACGCGGAGGCCATCCGGCAGGCCGACGCCGGCGCCGACAAGGTCGAGGCGGCCCCCGAGCGGAAGGGCCGGACGGTCGTCGAGGGCCCAGCGGCGGCCGTGGCGCCCGAACTCAGCCTGCGGGGCATGCGCGTCGATGAGGCGGTGCGGGCACTCGACCGGTACCTGAACGAGGCGTGCGTCGCGGGCCTCGGCTCGGTCCACATCATTCACGGCCACGGGACGGGGGCCCTGCGGGAGATGGTGCAGCGGGAACTCAAAGGGCACCCGCTGGTCGAGTCGTTCCGCTATGGCGAGTGGGGCGAAGGCGGCCGCGGGGTCACCGTGGCCGTCCTGAAGTAGGGGTGCACCTGAAACAGCGGCGCGGCGCCCCGAGGTGTCGGAACGCCGCGCACCGCGCCCGCAGAAAGCGCAGCGTCCTGCGTCCCTGCGGTAGTCTTGGGCAGCGCTGGGCGCCGCCCGCTGTCCGTCTTTCTTCGTGCGGCTCCGCCGTCTACCGCCTGCGGCGAACGAACATCATCAGGCCGCCGGCCGCCAGCAGACCGAGTGTGGCGGGCTCGGGCATGCAGATCGTCTTGATGACGATCTCCTCGATGTTCGTCGAATGGACGAGTTCGAAGGTAAGCCACTCGCCGTCCGGATTCGGCCGGATCTCGTTCATCCCGTTGTACGTATACCAGTTGCTCGCGTCATGCTGGTAATGAGGGATGCCCGTGGGCGCGCTCGTGCCCGGCGGATTCGTGGTCGGGGGGTCGCCCTGCGGCGTCGGCGACTTGTCGGAAGTCATCTGCCAGAAGATCTTCTTGACGGGCCTGTCCTGCGGATCGTTGGGGATCCAGATGCTCACCGGGACCGGCCGGCTCGTGTCGCCGTCTCCATTCTCATCGTACACGCCGATGTGGACGGTGGGAACGTCGGGAATCACGTCCTCCGGGCCCTCGCCCCAGGGAGGCATGTAATCGACCAACTCCATCGTGACGACGGCCGTGACAATCCCGGCCACGCCGCCCGGGTCCTCGACCACGTACGGCCCGGAAGGCCACTCGATCCACGGCTCACCGTAAGGGTTGTCAAGGTCAGTCGCCCACGTGGGCGAAGGCACCACGTCGCCCGGAAGCAGCCCCAGCCCCATCGGTCCCAGGATGAAGGGGAAATCCCACAACTGGCTGGTTGTATGGTAGGGCAGGGTCATGTCCCACGGGGGAGGTGACAGGTCCTCTGCCACAACGTACGATGCCATCAGGCCGACGGCAGCAAGCACAACAGCGATTCGCTTCATCTCTTTCTCCTCCAACCCAAGGTTCGGCGAGACGACCGCCTGCACAGCCCCCCGAGACAGCGCCTCACGCCGAGCAATTCGCCAAACGCCCCGAACTCGGTGCGTCTTGACCTGGCCCAAACAAAAAGGGCCCGGCCCACAATGGGCCTGACCCTCCATACACGTTGTCCGTCCGTCTATTCTATTCCCGCACTGCCAACCCTGAATAATACCCTACGTTTGGGCGTTTGTCAAACGGGTACGCCGGGTTCTTTGGCTTGCCGGGGGGTGGTTCGCGTAACGTGCCGTTAATAAAAGGCTTAGGACACGGGACGGACGCCCCGGGACCGTGCATGCGGGTACCCGCCCCCGCTTCGGACCATCGCCCGGCTGGTACCGCAACGCCAATTCCCGCGCGACGGGGTCTCCTGACCCGCCGCGACATGGCGGTCGCAAGCGCGGTGGGTACGGAGACCCACCGCGCAACACTTTAAGTCCGTTTAGAGACGCAGGATGACCTCGTCCAGCCGGCGTTTCGGCACGTGATGGACGCTCTCGGCGTCGCGGTAGTACGTCACGTCGCCACCGGGGTCGGCGTTTTCGAGGACGCACGTCTCGGCCGGCACGCCGAGCGAGACCACCAGGAGGATCTCGTAGCGGCCGGGAATGCCAAAATCCTCGCGGATGCCTTTGCGATCGATCGCCCCCAGCATGCATCCGCCCAGGCCGCGCTCCACCGCCGCCACGAGCATCGATTGGGCGGCAATGCCGTGATCGCAACCGGGATCCTTGGCGATCTCGGTGTCGCACAGAATGACGACGTAGGCGGCCGGCCGCTCGCCCTGGGCCGGGCCGGGCCAGTCCTTCAGCGCCCCCGCCCACGCCAGGTGCGGAAACAGCCGGGCGCAACCCGCCCCATCGGCGACGAGCACGTACTTGAGCGGCTGGCGGTTGGCGGCGCTGGGCGTCCGCCGGGCGATGTCCACCAGGTCGCGGAGCGTCTCCATCGAGACAGCCTTCGCCTGGTCGTAGCGACGGTACGAGCGGTTCCGGACGATCAGTTCTTCGAAGGTCATTTTGGATTGCGCCTCCCCATGCTCCGCATACGGGCGAGGCATGCCTCGCCCCTACTCCGGTTTGTCCGAAGGAATCGCCACGTGAACGGCCACCTCCCGGCCGAAGCCGGGCGGGGCGCGCCACGCTTGACGGCCGGCGGCCACGTTCCTGGTCGCCCTTGCCTGGTTCTCTCCAGGGACCAAGCATAACGGGTGGGCTGAGGCGGGGGCAAGTTTTCTTGGAAACAGCACCGCAGAAATGGCCTATACCTTGACAACCGCTGCTGCCGACAGTATTAGGGCCACCACACGGGGGGGCCGTCGGCAAGGAACGTCTGCATTGGCGAAGAACGTCGTCATCGTCGAGAGTCCGGCCAAGGCCAAGACGATCGAACGGTATCTCGGTAAGGAATACCGCGTCGCAGCCTCGATGGGCCACGTGCGCGATTTGCCGCAACGCACACTCGGCGTGGACATCGAACACGACTTCCAGCCCACCTACACGGTCCTGCACGGCAAGAAGAAGGTGGTGGCGGATCTGAAGAAGGCCGTCCGTACCGCCACTACCGTCTTCATGGCCACTGACCTTGACCGCGAAGGCGAGGCCATCGCCTGGCATCTGTGCGAGGCGCTCGGCCTGGCCCCGGACGACGTCTGCCGCGTCACGTTCAACGAGATCACCAAGCCGGCCATCACCGAGGCGTTTGCCCATCCCGGCCAGATCAACATGGACAAGGTGTCGGCCCAGGAGGCGCGGCGGATTCTGGACCGCCTGGTCGGCTACAAACTGAGCCCGCTTCTCTGGAAGAAAGTCGCGAAGGGCCTGTCGGCCGGGCGTGTCCAGAGCGTGGCGGTCCGGCTGCTGGTGGAACGCGAACGCGAGATCCGGGCGTTCGTGCCGGAGGAGTCGTGGCGGATCACGGCCCACCTGCACCGCCCGGACGACGAGCAGACCTTCAAGGCCACACTCGCCGAGGTCAACCGCACCAAGTTCGCCGCCGACAACCGAGCCGAGGCCACGACGGTCGGCGACGCTATGCGCAACGCCGTCTACCGCGTCCGGTCGGTCGAGAAGCGGCGCGCGAAAGACTGGCCGCTGCCGCCGTTCATCACGAGCCACTTGCAGCGCGCTGCCAGCACGGTGCTGGGGTTCAGCACCAAGAAGACGATGACGCTCGCCCAGCGGCTGTACCAGGGCGTCGAACTCGGGCCGGAAGGATCGGTGGCACTGATCACGTACATGCGGACCGATTCGCACCGCGTGGCGGCGACGGCCCAGGCGGCCGCCAGGGACCTCATTCAGACCCGCTTCGGCGCCGACTACCTCCCGGACAAACCTCCCGTGTACCGCTCGAAGGGCCGCGCCCAGGAAGCCCACGAGGCCATCCGCCCGACCGACGTCGCCCGCACCCCCGAGTCCGTCGCGCCGCACCTTGGCCGCGCCGAGGCCCGCCTCTACGAACTCATCTGGAAACGGTTCCTCGCCAGCCAGATGAACCCGGCCCTGTGGGACGTGACGGACGTTGAGGTCGAGGCGGCGGCCGAGGGGATGACCGGCCTGCTGAAGGCGCGGGGGCGGACGCTCGTCTTCGACGGGCATACCAAGGTCACGGGCATCCGCGCGGGCAAGGACGAGCAGGTACTGCCGCCGCTCGAGGAAGGCGACCCGCTCGACCTGAAGGACCTGGACCTCGATCAACTCTTCAGCCAGCCGCCGTCGCGGTACACCGAAGCGACGCTCGTGCGCAAACTCGAGGAACTCGGCATCGGCCGCCCCAGCACCTACGCCGCCATCATCACGACCATCCAGGACCGCGGGTACGCCGAGCAGAAGAAAAACCTGTTCCTGCGGTGCGAGAACTACCCGGCGTGCCGGTACACCGTTCCGTGCAACCTCTACGGCAAGCCGATGGGCCCGGCCCTGGGCGACTCGACGTGCAACGCCTGCAAGGGCACGATGGCCCAGAAGGAAGGCAAGCGGTGTTTCTTCGCCACCGACCTCGGCGAGGTGGTGACCGACAAACTCGTCCGCCACTTCCCCAAGATCATGGACGCCGCCTTCACCAGCCACATGGAGGACGAACTCGACCAGGTCGAGGACGCCAGGATCGAGTGGCTCCAGGTCGTCCGCGAGTTCTGGGGACCGTTCTCGGCGGCCCTCGACACCGCTGCCGAGGAGATGGAAGCCACCAAAAACCAGGCCGTCGAGGAGGCCGGGCCCTGCCCCGACTGCGGCGCCCCCCTGGTCAGACGATGGTCGAAACGCGGCCCGTTCCTCGGGTGCAGCACGTATCCGGACTGCAAGTACACCCGCGACCTGAACGGCAACGACCGTCCGAAGCCCAAGCCCACCGAGCACGCGTGCGAGGAGTGCGGCGGGGTGATGCTCCTGCGCCTGAACCGTCGCGGCCAGCCGTTCCTGGGGTGCGGGAACTACCCCAAGTGCCGCAACACCCTGCCCTGCGACGCCGACGGCAACCCCGTCAAGGACGAGCCCACCGGCGAGGTGTGCGAGAAGTGCGGCGCACCGATGGTCGTCAAGAACGGACGCCGCGGGCCGTTCATGGCATGTTCCGCCTTTCCAAAATGCCGCAACGCCAAGCCGCTGCCCGGGGACAAGGCCGCCGACGGCAAAGCCCGCGCCAAGTCCGGTGGCAAGGCGGCCCGGAAGGCCCCGGCTCGCCGCAAGGCGAAGACCGTCCCCACCGACCGCGACTGCCCCGACTGCGGAGCGAAACTCGTCATCCGCTCCGGCCGTCGTGGTAAGTTCCTCGGCTGCTCCGCCTATCCCAAGTGCCGCCACACCGAGAACCTGCCGGACGAACTCACAGAAACCGCCAACGCGGAAGGCGCGTGACCGTGCGCATCACCGTCCTCGGTTCGGGAACCAGCCACGGGGTACCGATGATCGCGTGCCGGTGCGCCGTGTGCACGTCCCACGACCCGCGCAATCGCCGCATGCGAACCAGCGCCGCCGTCCGGTTGGGCACCGAGACGCTCCTGATCGACACGACGCCGGAACTCCGGCTCCAGGCCATTGCCAACGGCATCGACCGCATCGACGCCGTGGCCTTCACCCACACCCACGCCGACCACGTCATGGGATTCGACGACCTCAGACGGTTTGCGGCACTGGCCGGCAAGCCGGTGCCCGTGTACGCGTCGCCCGCCACGCTGGCCCGC
>DATKXP010000560.1:0-2225 GCA_035529015.1 Phycisphaerae bacterium
CCGACGCGGGCCTCGCGCCGCGGGCGCGTGTCCTTGCCGGCGGCGAGCCCGTGCCGCTTGCCGAGACGCTTCTTTGGCGAAAGGGCGACCGCGTGGTCGTCGCCCTCATCAAGAATCCCCCGCGCGAAGCCGCCGTCGATACGGCGGGGCACATCGACGGCACCTTCGGCCGCGAAGGACCGGTGGAGATTGCGCTGTCGCGCCCCGTCACGGCCGTCCGCAACCTCCGCAGCGGCGAGGAACTGCCCGACGGCAAGACGCTCACCGCCGCCTGGAAACCGTGGGAAGCGCTGCTGTTCGAGGTGACCTGGCCGCAGCCGTAGCGCCGAGGCATGCCTCGCCCCGGTCGGTTCAGCAAAGCGGGCCGGCCCCGGCGCCCCCTATGAGGCGCCGGGGCGGCCCAAACGCTGTGGTTCATTCAGGAGCGGCGCAAGGCACGACGCCGCGCGACAATCGTCACCAGCGACCCGACGAGCAGCATGCCCAACGTGGCCGGCTCGGGCACGTGCGGCGAGTCGCCCTTGACGCGGATCACGTCGTTGCCGCAACCCCACGTAATCTTGGCGGTCATGCCGATCGGCTCATCCACTCCCAGTACGCTCGTGTCGAAGGTGTACTGGATGAGGAAGGTGCCGTCCTCCTTGCCGCCGTAGTCGAACGAGTCCGTCTCGATGACGGCGGCGCCGAGGAGTTGCCCGGCGTCGATCGATCCGCTGACGGCCCAGGGCTCGGCGATCTCGGGGATGGTGGCGTCGGGCCCGTAGTCGTTTTCGACAACGGTCGTGCTGTTGCGGTAGCTGCCAGGCTGGTCCTGCAGGCCTTCGACGTCGGCATCGCCGCTGATGCGGTAGATGTTGCCCGCCGGCAGGCCCTGGCTGCCGCTGTGCGTGACGATGGCAAACTGCCGGCCGCCCGAGACGATCATCAGGTCACCCAGGTGCCACGTGCTGCCGGCGGCGTCAACCGACGGGCCGGCGCTGGCAACCAGCAGGATCTGGGTCTGTGAGCCCGTCACGCGCACGTACATCTCCTCGAGGTCGAACCTCTCGCCCGTCGCCCCGCCGGGGCTGGGCTGGTGGCCCACCCCGCCGGGGTAATCGATGGGCGAGTAGTCGTTCTCGATGGTCAGCCAGTAGGTGCCGTCGAACGTGTCGGACTGGTTGACCTGGCTGAAGGGCGTGATGCCCCAGTCCGGGACGTCCCCGACCATATCCACCAGGCCGCCGAACGCGACGCTCGCGATCAGCAGGTGCACCGCCGCTCCAAGAATGACTTTTCTGATCACATCACCCTCCTTTGGCCGAGACCGTCCGCCTCTGGTCCTCGTCACAGGTCCGCTGCGCCGGCGAGAAGGCCGCCCCCGGCACCGTCCCTGCGGGACCACTGATACCGTATGGGTAAAGGGCGTCCGGTCAAACGTCCCCGCGCCGCGACAGCCGATGCAGGGGCGGCCGGCGCCTTCTTCAACTGCCGGGACGGCGCCGGAAACGGCCTTCTGCGGCCGGCAGCGGCAGTTTTCGTCGCTCCAGGCGCAGCCGCCGCAGGCCTCCTTGCGAGAGATGGGCGGCCCGGAAACCGGTAGGATTTGTGCGTGCCCGCGCCCGAAAACGGGCGAAAAACTCAGGCCTCCCAACCGCCGCGCGGTCCGTTGTGGTGCTCGGGCCAATCCGGTAGAATCCGTCCGCAAGCCATCCCCGAAAGGAGCCGACCGTGGCACAGATCGTCATCGACCGCCGCACCTTTCGCGACAAGGTCGTCGCCTGCTGGCTCGGAAAGAACATCGGCGGGACGCTCGGCGCGCCGCACGAGTGCAAGCGGCACACCCACGCGCTGACCTTCTACGATCCCGTGCCGGCGGCGGCCGCGCCGAACGACGACCTCGACCTGCAACTGGTCTGGCTCAAGTGCCTGGAGGACGTGGGCACGGATCCGTCGGTCGCGCACCTCTCGGACTATTGGAGCCGCCTGGCCGCCTGCTATCCGTGGAACGAGTACGGCTTCTTCATGCGGAACTGGGAGCGCGGCCTGCGTCCGCCGGTCGCCGGGTGCTTCGAGAATTACTTCGTCGATGAGATGGGCTCGCCGATCCGGAGCGAGATCTGGGCCGTCCTGCACGCGGGCGACCCGCAGGCTGCCGCGCGGATGGCCTGGAAGGATTCGGCCATCGACCACGCCGGCGGCGAGGGAACCTGCGGCGAGATGTTCTGGGCGGCGGTCGAGGCCGC
>DATKXP010000561.1:0-4704 GCA_035529015.1 Phycisphaerae bacterium
CCTCGTCGCGCATCGTGCCGCCGAATTCATCGAACTGCCCCACCATCATGAGCGCCGGCACGCCGGGCGGGACCGGGTCGCTGCCGCCCGGCACGCCGCCCCGGTACTGGACGAGGCCGAAGCATCGCGCGGCCATCGTGACAGCGCGCGCCTTGGCCTGCGGCCCGCCGGCGGAGTGGCTGACGAACGCGAGCGGCGCCACCGACAGTTCGCGATAGCCCGAGACCTTCGCCAGGTCGTCGAGCACCTTCTGGAGGTCCGCCCTGCCGAGGCCGCACTTCAGAAAGACGACGGCCAGTTGCTCCTGGGCGCATGCTTGCCGGATACGCGGGTCCTTGGCGAACTCGCGCTCCATGAGCGTCATTCCGCCCAGCACGGCACCCCGCACCTGCTTCGCCTTTGGCGGGATCCAGAGATAGGCCGCGCTCTCGCCCTTTTCCGTCGCCACCGGCACGGTGTACTGGAACACCGCCCCCGATGCACAGAACGTGCACACCATGAGGATGCCCAGTGCACGGGCAGCGAGTCGCATGGGCCATGTCCCCTGGTCTTTTGGCGCATCGGTGCGCGCCGTCGTCACAAGCACCCGTCCCCGGGAGGAGACGGGTTTGGACGCAGGAACCTGGCGGAGGGGGCCGTGAACGCCGACCACCGATAGGGGTTTACTTCGGGGTCATTGCCTTGACGGCCCGCGCGAGTTCCTTGAGGGCCGCCTTGTCGGCTTCGTAGAAGACGGACTTTCCCTGGCGGGTCGCGCTCGCGAGGCGTCCCATTCTGAGGATTCCGAGGTGCGTGCTGACAATCGGCTGCTTGAGTCCAAGGGCCTTGCACAAGGCCGTGACGTTCTTCGGCCCCCTTGTCAACTCTGTCAGGATACCCAGGCGGGTGGCGTCCGAGAGCAGCCGAAAACCCTGGGCCCATTCCCTTACGTCAGCGGTGGTTCGCTTTGTCGGCACCGTCTACCCTCCTTCATTCTGGTGTGAACGATGTAAGGTTACGACGAGACCGTGCCCGATGCAAGCACGTAACGTGCGGGAATTGCACACGGACGGGTGTTGGCCCGGGAGCGCGTGGTGCATGCGGCCGCCAGGGACGCCGAATCGCTGAATCCGTCTTAAGGTGAGGCCGAACCGTGCCGATACAACATACGCGCGGGAGCGGGCCTGTTCAGGCGTGCCGATCGAGCCTTGGATTCAGCCATTGGGGGAAGGCCACGATGAATGCGTGGGAAGTGTCTGGGGGTCTCGTGCGCCTTGTGGTCCTGGCGGGCACACTGGTCTACGTTCCCGTGCTGCATCGCTGGGCGGGGGGGCGGGTGCGTGCCTATCTGGCGGTCATGGGCGGGCTCTCGTTGCTCATCCTCGCGGAGGCCACAGACTGGGCGGCATCTCAGGGAAGCGGACCGATCGGGATCGCCTCCCTGATTCGGGAGACCGATCAGATCCACGCCCTGGGCTACGTGGCGGTTCTGTTCGGCGTGGTTGCCTGGGTCCATGATTTTCGCAGGGCCCGCAACGGTCTGATGCGGCACAAGAAGCGTCTTGAGAAGTTGGCGGCCACGGACTTCCTGACGGAGTTGGTGAACCGCCGTGCCGCGATGCACCACATCCGGCGCGCTATGGCCCTTGCCAGGCGTCAGGGAGGGCCGCTCGGATTCATCATGATGGACCTGGACCACTTCAAGCAGGTCAACGACACGCACGGTCACCCGACGGGCGACGCGGTCCTCGCGCACGTGGCCAGGGTGCTGAAAGGGCGCATGCGCGAAAGCGACCTCCTGGTCCGATACGGCGGGGAGGAGTTCCTGGTGGTTCTGCCCGACGCGGACCTTGCGGACACAGTCAAGGTGGCCGAGACGCTTCGCAGGATGGTCCAGGACAACCCGGCGACGTGCGGGTCGGTCGAAGTGCCCATCCGTGCCAGTCTGGGCGTGTGCACCGCCCAGCCCGGCCAGGACGTCACGATCGATGAGGCCATCAATCGGGCCGACGAGGCGCTCTACGCCGCCAAGGGGCTCGGCCGGAACTGCGTGGTCGCCTGGGAGGAGGCCTTCGGCCCGCAGGCCGAACCCGCCACGGCCGCAGACGCTGTAACGACGTGAGGGTCTACCCGTCGGTCCGAACGCCTGTGAGCAGGGCCACGGGCTTCCCGCTGCGCGTGACGACGACGGTGATCCGCTTGGCCCCCATGTTTGTGGCGACCGTCTGCGGCAGGTTGTTCGGGTTCACGTACCGAACCTGGACGCTGCGCCGCCAGGTGGTGCGGTCGGGGATGGCCGTGCCGTCTCGCCGTTCGGGCGGCGAGGCGTCCCAGTTGTGGTAATCATCGACGTCGTCGAAGGCGCTGCGGGTGCCGTCGGCCTCCCCTCCCTCCGGGCCGAAGGAGGGGGCCTGTGCCGGCTCGACGTAGG
The DNA here is from genome assembly GCA_035529015.1 of Phycisphaerae bacterium. Lineage (GTDB taxonomy): Bacteria > Planctomycetota > Phycisphaerae > FEN-1346 > FEN-1346 > JAUVZF01. The sequence continues at coordinate 2,411 of DATKXP010000561.1, forward strand.
CTGCGCAGGTGATCTCGGCCATGAGGTCCTGCGCCAGCAGCAGACCCGTGGCCCGCTCGGCGCTGATGCGCGATGTCGTTGTCGCGGCGCTGAGCGTGCTGAGGGCCGCGACGAGCAGGATGGCGACCAGGAGCATCGCCATCGTCGCCTCGATGAGGCTGAAGCCGCGTCGCGAATCGACCGGCCGGTGGGCACCTTTCCTATGGAGCATCATGGCTCAGGCACCTCCGGTTGATTGAGGACGCCGACGGCCCCGTCCACGCGTGTGGTCGCATCCTGGCCGGCGCGCAGGCTGATACCGGTGCCGGCAATATGCTGCACCTGGCTGACTGTTCTCAGGTCGTAGTCGAGTTGGAACTCCTGCACATTCTCGACAACGTTGGCAACAGTCCCGCCGTTGTACCGGCGGGTAAGCGGGTCGCCGGCGGTGCCCGACCAGGCGTAACGGATCGTCTCGGGGACCTCGTCGCCGGCGCGGTCGGCCACGGTGAACTCGACGGCGGTGGCCGTCCGCTCGGTGAAGGCGATAGCGAACCGCAGTTCGGCGAGGATGTCGTGGGCCGCCATCGAGGTGGCCAGGACGGTATTCGTCGGGCCGACCGGGTTTGCCGCCCGGGAGGCGATCAAGAGGGCCGACGCCATACCGACCAGCAGGATGCTCGTGATGGCAATCGCGACGACCACTTCGACGAGCGTGTGGCCGGTGGTCCGACCCGTCGGTTTGGTGTCGGAAAGGCTCATTCGATGGTGATCTTTCCTGTGTCGGGATCGACCCGGACGGTGCGGGCGTGGTCGCCGACCTGCACATCGACGTCGCCGCCGTTGTCGGGCATGCCGAAGCCGTTGAACGTGACGGTGGCGCCGCCGCCGAAGAGGGCGCCGCTCAGGTCCGCGTGGTAGGGCGCTTTGCCAAGGACGACCTCGTAGGGGGCTCCCGCATGGTCGGGGTCCTCTCGGCCCACCAGTTCGTACTTCTCCGCGCCCGTGTTGAACGTGACGGCCTGGCTGGCGCTGGTGCGCTTGGCCCAGGCTCGTGCGGCTTCGAGGTCGGCCGCAATGCGGCGGGCGGCCATCTCGGCGCGGTAGCGACACAGGGCATTGGCATAGCGCGGCGCCGCGATGGCCGCGACGACGCCGATGATGGCCAGGACGAGGACGACTTCGAGCAGACTGAACGCCGGCCGGCCGGGAGGGACTCGCCTCCACGAGGGGCACGGCACGGCCTTTGTCTTGGACGTCACCACGTCTCAGTCCACCACTTGCTTCCAACTTCCGGGGGAGATCTTCATGCCGGCGGGCGCCAGGAATCCCGGCGGCGGGTTGTTCAGGAACGTCTGCTGGTAGGTCAGGCTCATGTCGCCGGTGGCGCTGAGCACACCACCGACGACCACAACGCCTCGAAAGTCCGGACTCTGCCACGTATTGACGGCCCCGGACACGTAGACCAGGCCCTTGATGACGACCGGATAGGTGTCCGCCGTATCGCCGTCCTGCACACCCAGGTACGGCGTGCCCACCGGGTTGAAGTTGAATTTGAGCGGGGGGCCCTCTTCCAGCAGGTTCCCTGAATTGACGTAGAAGTCCACGTTGCCTTGGACCATCAGTGCCGGGTAGTTTCCCACAGCGGGTTCCCAGTTCACGGTGTAGACCTCGGACACGCCTCCGGCATTCAGGAGCGCGAGGGTGCCCACGATGCGACAGTTGGTGATCGCGACCTTCTGCCCTTGGCAATCGATGACGTAGATGCCTTCGGGATTGGTCGCGTGTGTTCCCCATGGATTCACGGCCGGGCTAAGCACTTGCTCCTCCATGGACCTGAAGCCCGCGCTCAGGGGGATGCTTGTGACGTTGATGGGCGTGCCGTTGGCGATGTAGTAGTCGAAGACGGTGCCGTCGGGCATTTCCTTGGCCGGGGCTGGAGCCGTCGTCGTTCCGGTGATCGTGCCCAAGACTTTTACGGACTGCGCGTCCACGTCACCGTCTATCGTGCCGGCGTTCGAGAGTCTGCTGTTGGTGGAAACGAGGGCACCGCCTGCGTTGATGGTGTCGCCGGAACCGTTCACGGTGAGATCGCTGCCTGCGTGGAGCGCTGCGGCCAGACAACTGAGCCCACGCACGTCGGGCACCAGCGTGACCTGCATCTTCTGCCGCGCGGGGCCCTTCCGGCCGGTGCCGATCAACACAACAGGGTCGGCGTCGTCGTCGGCCAGGTCGCCGTCGCCGGGGTCGATGCCCTCCAAGGTGTACGTGCCGGATCCGACCGGGGCGTTGGCTCCCCAGACGCCGTTGGGGAA
>DATKXP010000562.1:0-15240 GCA_035529015.1 Phycisphaerae bacterium
GCCGACGAAGATCAGCACCTTCAACAGCAACCGTGTATTCAATCTCCGCGCCATGTACGATCAACCTCCTTCGGTTCCGCCAAGGGCCGGGTAATGCTCGTCCTCCAGGAGCGGAATGACCGCGTTGAGGAACTGAAGGCCGATCTGATACGGCCGGCCGCTCTTCGCCAGGGGGTCCCTGCCCTCCACCGGCGGAAAATAGACGGCTATCTGAGTCTGTGACAGAAAACTGCCCGTGCGCCCGATGGCGCCGGAGGTGGCCATGATGCGCGCCAGGTCCCGGTTCCATACATACTGGCCGCCCACGTTGAAATACTGGAACATCAGGGCCTCCCGCCTGGGCATGCCCGGGCCGGGTTTGAAATGGATGACGTTCGGCTTGATCTCTCTGCCGGCGCCTGCCGGGTGCTGCATCTCGTCTTGCCTCAGCGCAACGATCTGGTACCCCGCCTGCGTCATGCATATCCACGGCACGTGGGGAATATTCGACATCGCGTTGGCGTTGTAGGTCACAAAGACCAGGACGTCGTACAACCCGTCGGGCGACTTCAGATTCAGGTTCAGATACTCGTCGGCCCCAAGGGCCTGCTCAATGGACTCCGGAAGCACCTGATGGTCGCCCTGCCAGCCCGGCATCCTCGCCAGAAGGGTGTCCTTGAGGCGAACGAGGGGTTTGACAATCGGCACCGGCTTGGGCGGCGGTGGCTCCCACAGCATGAAGAAGACACCCGCCACGCCCAGACACGCACAGCACAGGCCGTAGTGCTGCCACGACCCCAGAGGCATCGCCAGGCCCAGATACGCCCCCACCGCCGCCAGCGACACCACCAGCCGCGCCACCGGCATCAGTTCGCGCGTCACGGCCGTCGGCGCCGTGCTCAGGACCAGGTACGTGATCGGCACAATGGCCGCGGCCACCATCCACGCCGACGCCGGCCGCCCTGCGGCCGCCACCAGGAGCAGCGTCGCGCCGACGGCCGCCGCCGCCACGTCCAGCCAGACGAGTGTCGCGTCGGACCCGCCGGCCAGCGCCTCGGCCAGCGCCAGGACCAGCGCCACGGCCAGTGCCGCGGCGCCGGCCAGTGCCCAACCGCGCCGGGTTGTCGCCTGCTCGGCGTCCATGGTGTTCCTGTTCATTAGACGGTCGGTCACGATGCGGGTTCCGCGTTTGCGCCGTGGGTCGGCGCGGGAGCATCGCCCCCTCCCGTCTCTTCCTCAACGAAGAACATGTCGATGAAGCGCAGTTCGGCCCACATGATGACGAAAGCCAGCCCCAGCATCACGAAGCCGAAACTCTGATGGAGGTAACTCTCGGGATTCAGCACCGTCTGCCGGAAATCCGCGATCTGCTCCGCCACCGTCACGCCCTTGAACATCCCGAGGACGGCACCCGGCATCCACGTCGTGCCGCCCGCCAGCACGGCCTTACGCTCGAAGAACATGTGGTCGCTCGTAATGGACATGAGCGTCACGCGCACCATGTTGCAGAACACCGCGATCGGGACGCTCGAGGCCATGATGACAGCCCGTTCCCACAGTGGGCGGCGATAGATGAAGGCCATCATCACGCCCAGTGCCACGAACGCAAACAACAGGTGCAGGCCGCTGCACGCCTCGGCCACGGCGATCTCGCCGCTCGGCAGTTCCAGGACGTTGCCTCGACGCACCACGCTCATCCCGATCAGCCGCAGAAACTGCTCGGCAGCGGTGGCGGCGAGCGTCTGAAGCGGCAACGCCACGCCCTCGTAGTACCTCGTGTTCCAGGGAATCATCAGCCCCAGGTAAAGCACGGGGACCCACAGGGCCTTGAACATCTCCCAACCCAGTATCAGCAGCACCACCCCCGCCACAACAAAGAGGAACGTCGCCTCGCCGGGATACCCGTACTTCATCACCCGCGACCAGATGCGGATAGTAAAGCCTGCCAGGATCGGCACAACTCCCCAGATGCAAGGCTCGATCCGGCGCGGGAGCCGTTCCTTCAGTCGGTAGTGGGCGATCAGGACGGCAATGAACGGAATCAGGTACCCGTGCCCCCAGGCGCTGTCGTTCCGCCAGATCAGTTCCCACCGGTGTCCGGGGAACCAGTACGGATACGCCCACAGCACGAGACCGGCGACGGGCAGCATCAGAAAGACGGCGCGCGGCGTCAGGACGCGGTTCCAGTCCCAGTCGAGACCGGCCGACGCCGCGCCGCCCGGCACCGCCACGTCGCCTGCCGTACCTGCCGCAACCAATCGGCTTCCTTTCCGGGGACCCCGGTCCCGCGTGGCCCGGCCGCGACGGATCCGCGAGGCGCCACTGTGCCTAGAACGGGGTGTCGAAAATCGGCTGAATGCTGTCCGTCCATGGATAGAAGTCGGCGAAGTTCATGTCATACACGGCCCCGAGGCCATAGGTCGCCCGGAAGGCATTTCGCAAGACCGCATTGTAGACCGCGCCCTGGTCCGTCCCCACCCGAATCTGATCCTCCGGCTGGACGTAGAAGTCAGGCGCTTCACCCCTCGAGATCTTTCCAAGGTCCGCGTAGATGATCTCTTCTTCGGTTTCCGAGATGCGTCGGACCAACTCCGTCCGCCACGGCACCGCGACGGCCGTCAGCCCGCCGGCGGCCGCCACCGCCTGGAGAAGCGTGATCTTGCGGCCGGTCAGGCTGTAGACGCCGGGCCGGGCCACCTCGCCCGCCATGTAGAAGTCGCCCACCGGCGGGGACGGAATCGTGATGATGTCGCCGTCGCGGAGCACGACGTTCTGCGTCGGGTCGCCGCCTTGCAGCGCCCGCACGTCGAACCGGATGATCCGTTTCAGTTGGCCACTGCCCTGCACCACGCCCAGCCGCTGCAACTTCCGTTCCAGCGTCAGCCTCGCATCGTCAACGATCGGCTGCTCGGGCGTCGTCTCAGGGCCCTTGGCAACCCGGACCGGCTCAACCGGCTTGCCCTCGTGGGCGGGCTTGGCGGCCTCGGTGGGTTCGGCGGCGGGCTTGGGGGTCTTGACCTGAACCCACTTGCCGTCGGACCAGATCCAGCGTTCGAGTTCATCCTCGTCGCCCGGCGGCGCCGGCGAGGGAGATGCCGGCTGGGTGACAGCGGCGGCCGTCTCCGCCGCTTCGATCCGCTTCACCTGGGGCATCTCGCCTTCGGCCATCCGCTCCAGCAGTCTCCGGGTGTCCTCGGTGGCAGACGCGTCGGGCGCCTTCGGCGTCGGCGCCGAAGCCGGATCGCTCGCGGCAGGCGCCGGGGCAACCGACCCCGGGGTGCCCTTTTCGTCGGCCTTCTTGGGCGCGTCGGCGGCCGGCGCCTTCTCCTCGGCCGGAGGCGTGCCCTCGGGCGCCTTCTTCTCGGCCGCAGGCGTGCCCTCGGCGGGCTTTTCCTCGGCCGGCGTCGCGGCCGCTTCCTCGCCGGCGGCCTTCTTCTCGCCTTCGGCCGGAGCCGCGCCGCCCTCGAGCATCAGCAGGTCGGCTTCCTCCGGCGAGTACTCGCGAATGACATACCCGTAGTCCTCGACCAACTGCAGGACCCCGCCGGCCATCGCCACCAGTTCCAGGAGCGTCATGTCCTGCTTGCTCATCGGGTACAGACCGGCCCGCATCACGCCGTTGAGGATCGAGACGCTCAGGTTCCGGTACTCCGCCACGAAGACCGTGACCTGCGGATCCACCAGGTAGTCCGGCTCGAGAATATCGGCCAGTTTCTCCTCCAGGCCGCGCGTCGTCAGGTCCGCGGCCTTGACCGTCCCAAGGTACGGGAACGTCATCTGCCCGCTCTGGCTGATCCGCTGCCGCGTCACGTACGACTGGCCGGGCACCATCAGTTCGAAGACCGTGATGTCGATCAGGTCGCCGGAGCCGAGAATGTAGTCATCTTCGGGAGACCTCAGGTCGTCGGGCGTCGGGCCGCCGAACTGCTCCTCCGGCTCGACCTCCTTCTGAACCCAGTAGTTCTCCGACTTGACGATCTGGTTCCGGATCCGTTTCGGATCCTTCACGACCCACATGTCCGGCTGATAACCCGTGTAGCGGCCGAGCTCGTTTTGACCGCAGCCGGACAGGAGCAGTCCGGCGACGGCAACGGCGGCCAAGACCCGAAATCCCCTGCGTCGGCGAGTACCCAACTCTCGGCTCCTTTGCCCTGAGGTCGTTCTGACGGTTCCTGGTATCATGGGGGCCCGCCCATTCGGTCTCGAAAAGCCCCCGGGTGCCCTCCCGCTAAACCTGGCGAGGAGTGCGTGCCCAGACAACCACCGGCTCCACGACCGGCCCCCAAACCTCTCGCCCGTCCGCCCCTTGCACGCGATAGGCATTGTATGACGCATGGCTCTGGGTGTCAAGATGAACGACCCGCCCCCCGGGTACCATCCCAGTTCGCGCAACCACGACCCCGAGGGCATTCCTTGGGACGCCGGCACGCTCCGCCGGCACAGCACTCCCGCTTGCCCTGAAATCGGCGATGCGACCGCCCTGCCTTGATATATTCCACACCCCGCAGCCATCCGGGCAGGTCCGCCGAGTCCCGCTTCGTGCTGCCTTGTCACCTTCCCGCCGATCCAGGCAACTGATAGGGCGGCGGCCAATCCCGGCCGCCGCGCGGTGGGCAGGATTGACCACCACGCGCTAAAGCCCGTTCTCGCCGTTGCGCGGCGGGTCGGGAAACCCGCCGCGCGGGAAGTCTCCTTGTGGGATTAGTACCGCAGAACCACGTCCCCGCCAAGGCCAAAATCCACGACGTTATACGCCTGCCTGGCCCGCCGATGGTTGTTCTTGCGGCTCGACCAGGCGGGACTTGTCGCGAACGACGCCGGGCTCACCCAATGCAGTTCCCCGTCCTCGTGGTGATGCGGGCCCAGCAGGTTCCGCAGGCTGGTCGTCAGCGTGATGGCCAAGCGGTTCCGGCCCTGCGCAAGCAACCCGTCCACCGGCACCGTTGCCGGGAACCTCCACACGGTGCCGGCCTCCTGCCAGTTGACCAGGACCGACGCCGCGACCGCGCTGGTCGCGGGCAACTCCAGAACCGCCCCTTCCGCCGGCGCCTTCTTCAGAACCACCTCGCGCTCCAGCGTCAGACGGCCGGCGAAGAACGGATAGCCCGCCCGGATCAGGTCCGTCCCCGTCACGCGTTTCGGCTCGTCCAGGAGTCTCGGCGCCCCCCGCATCCACCGCGACCCGCGCTGGGCCCGATGGCTGCCGTTCGCAAACGCCACCCCGAAGTCTCCGACGACGTACATGGCCTCCAGTTCGACGTCGGGCACGGCGGTCCGCGCCTCCCAGCCGGCCGCGCGCCCAAGCAACACCGCCCGACGACTCGCATCCACGTGCCACGCACGCTTCACCTCGATGACGTTACGCCCGTCGCGCACGTACGGCGTCACGTCGATCCGGCGGAACGCGCTGTCCCAGTACGGGCCCGCATCCGACAACGGCGCCCGCATCCCGTTGTACCACATCTCGCACGTCTCCGGCTGTTCCATCACCAGGCCGAACCGGCGTCCCTCCAGGTCCGATAGCGCGCACTCGAACTCGAACCGCAGCACGACCACCTTCTGCGCGCCTCGCTCCAACAACTCCTGCTGGATGTCCAGCACGTTCGCCGGTTCGGAGTACTCGCCCTCGTCCATCCGCCAGCAGGCCGTGTCGAGGACGAGGACGTTCGGGTCCTCGCGTCGAACGTTCCACCGCCCTTTCAGGACGTGCCGGCCCCTCGGCGGCGCGGGCGGAGGCGGCGGCACCTCGGCCGATGCCTTCGCCGGACGCACCACCAGCAGCAGACTCTCACGCGGGGCGAACGTGTGAGAGACCGTCATCCGGCGGCCGCGCGTTTGCCCACGCGTCTTCCAGTACTCGCCCGTCGCCGGGTCCAGGACCGCCGGCGTCCCCGAGACCGGCAGCCGCAGCCGCGCTTTCGTCGTCTTGCGCCCGTCGGTATTCAGAAAGAAGAAGACGTGATCGTCTTCGACCCTGCGCCACTGGGCCAGCACGTCGGTCGCGTCCTTGCCGGAGGCCGTCACCACCTCCAGCCGTGGAGCCACCGCCCGGCGCAGGGCGGCGCGGCCGCGGACGGTCGAGACGTCGCCCTGTTTGTACCCCTTCGCCAGGTCGGTCACCTTCTCCGACGGTTCGCCGTCCACGAGGCCCGGCACGCGTCCGGCGAAGAAGATCCGCCCGCCCGCCCGTTTGAAACGTCCCAGCAGCGTCACGGTGCTCGTCCGCAGGTTCGTCGCGTCCGGCACGACCACCGTCCGATACCGGCACGGGCCGACCGCCAGGTGCCCCTTCGCAACGTGGCCTTCGCGTTCCAGGACCAGTTCGTCGCCGAAATGGAAGTCCGCGTGCACCCCCAACAACGCGTCCGCCAGACGCCGCAGACGCTCGTCCATGACGTCCACCCAGTCGTGGTTGAGGGGGCAGTACTCGGCCCACGCGCTGGAGATCGGATGGATCACCAGAACGTCCACCTGCGGCGTCCCCGCCGTCAGCACCGACAGCAGCGACGCCATGTAGTCGTTCCAGAGGTAGTAGTGCGACCACCAGGGCTGATGATAGTGCAGGCTGGGCGGGAAATCCCGTTTGCGCGACCCGCGCAGCGACAGCGACGCCAGGTGCGTGCAGATCAGGTTGACGCCCAGCGCGATCTGCCACTCCGCGATGAAACGCAGATCGTCGAGACCGACGTTCCAACCGCTCCCGCCGAACATCTCGCTCAAGACCCGGGGCCGGTCCAACTGCGCCGCCACGCTCGCCGCCTGCTTCGCCGCGACCGGGCTCCCCAGCCGGCGACCGAGGTGGTCGATGCCCGGCATGTGCATGTACTCGTAGTGCGGCATGGCGGCGCCGACGAACTGAATCTGCCCCAGCAGCGTGTCCTCGCCCATCACGTGGCCGGTCAGTTTCAGGTCGTGGCGCTTGCACCACTGGTACACCGGCATCGTCCACGCCAGCAGGAACAGCCGCGTCACCGTCTCGTAGAAATCGAAACGCGTTTTGCGATAATGACCCACCGGGAAGAACAGTTCCGGAAGCCGGTCCAACAGGTCGTAGCGGCACGCCCGGCGGAAGAACCGCAACAGGTGCGGCGACCACGGAACCTGGCGCCCCTTCCCGGCGTACTGCGGTTCGTCCGTGAAGATGCCCGGAATCGCCCGTCCGAACTCGCCGCCCACCGTCTCGCGGTACCGTTCGTGCGTCTGCTTGAGAAACTCCTCGGTGGCCTCGCGATTGAAGACGTCCACGTGCTCGCCGGGCCGGTGGGAGAAATGGATCAGCGCCTCGTCCAGCGCCGGCTCCTTGCCGCACGCCTGTCGCGGGTCCTGCAGCCGGTGGAACGAGACGTACTGCCCCTCGGTGTCGATCGTCGCCACGAAAACGGCCACCGTGTTTTCGGTCGGCTCCCAGACGGGCGACTGGATCTCCTCGAACACCAGGTGTTTCTGGCGGAACGCCTCCCGCCCCGCATAGACGCGGCCCGAACAGGAGCCGCTCGGCCAACAGTCCTCGTCGTACAGCCACGCCGTCACGGCCGTGTGGCGACCTTCGTCGAGCGCCACCCGGACGGCCTCCATCCACTCCGGGCCCAGGTACGGCGTGCCCAGGCCGCGCCGGGCGTGCATGAAGTGCCCGCCCAGGCCCCCGCGGGCCATCTCACGGATCTGCCGACGCACCTCCTCGAGGTCCAACTTGTCGTTCCACGACCAGAACGTCGTGGGCCGAAGCGATCGGCTCTTGTGTCCGGCCTCGCGGAATCGCCTCAGCAAATCCATCACACGCTCCCCTTCACGCCCAGATCCGGCACCGACTGCCGGAACACCTCGCCGCGCTGCTCGTAGTTGACGAACATGTCCCAACTGGCGTGCCCGGGCGCAAGCAGGACGACGTCGCCCGCCTCGGCCAGGGCCGCGGCCCGGGCCACGGCCTCCTCCAGACGGTCCGCCCGCTCGACCACGGGCCCGTCGGTCCCGATGCGGCGCTGGAGCGCATCGGCCGTCGCGCCGATCAGGACAACGGCCTTCGCGCGGCGGCGGATCGCCTCGATCATCACCTGCGGATCCGAACCCTTGTCGTAACCGCCCGCGATCAGGACGACCGGTTCCGTAAACGCCTCCAGCGCCAGCGCCGCCGCCTCCGGCGTCGTGGCCTTGCTGTCATCGACGAACAAGACGCCGCCGCGCATCCCCACGGGCTGGAGCCGATGGGGAAGCGGCTCGAACGCCGCCACCGCATCGGCGATCGACCCCGGCGCCACACCCAGGAGGCGCGCCGCGGCGGCGGCCGCCACGACGTTCCACAGGTTGTGGCTGCCACGAAGTCTCATCCTGCCGGCCACGTCCACGCGCTCCTCACGGTCGCCGAGGCGGAACACCGCCGCCGGACCGTCGGCGAAGACGCCGTCCGGCAGCGCCCGGCACGTCGAGTAGAACACCACCCGGCCCCGCGCTTCCGGCTGCCAGCCGCGGACCTCGTCGTCGTCGGCGTTCAGGACGGCAATGCCGTCGGCCGTCTGAAACCGCAGGATCGTCTTCTTGGCCTCGATGTACGCTGCAAGCGTCCCGTGACGGTCGAGGTGGTTGGGCGCGATGTTCGTCACCACCGCCACCTGCGGGCTCCACGCAATGCGGGCCGCGTCCTCGAGTTGAAAACTCGACACCTCAAGCACCACCGTCTCGCCGGGACGGATGGCCTCGAGGTCGTCGAGCAGGCTCTTGCCGATGTTGCCGCCCACACGCACCGGCCCCGCGCGCGAGAGCATCTCGCCCAGAAGCGCCGCCGTCGTGCTCTTGCCGCTCGAACCGGTCACGCCCACGATCGGCGCAGGGCACCGCTGGAGGAAGAGGTTCATCTCAGAGGTGATCTCGGCGCCGGCCTCCTCGGCCATCCTCAGGTAGGGAGATGTTTTGGGTACCGCCGGACTGACGGCCACGATCTCGGCGGCCGTGAAGTCGGCCGCGTCGTGCCCGCCCAGGTGAAAGGTGATCGGCAGGCCTTCGAGCGCCTCGATGCTCGGCGCCAGGGCGTCGGCCCCCTTCAGATCGGTCACCGTGACACACGCGCCCTGCCGCGCGAAATACCGTGCCGCGCCCACCCCGCCGCCGAACAGGCCGAGACCCATCACCGTCACGGCCCGGCCGCGACACCCGTGGGGGGGCGTCCGGTTCGAGCCCGGCTTCGGAATCCTGTGAGGTGCAGCCATCCGGTGAGTCCGAAAGGAGTCCGCACGAATGTGTGTCCGTCGGCCGCAGCGGACGCTTTCCGCGCGGCGGGCATTCTTGCCCGCCGCGACCCTGCCACACATCCACGGGCTAGCCGCGCGGCGGGCAGGACTGCCCACCGCGCGATCGGACGCCGTGGCCGCCAGCCGCGCTGGCGCCCTGCGGCCGGCATCAGGTCGAGGCGGCGCGAAGCGCCAGGGCCTCGGCCAGATTGGCTTTCGTGTCCAGAACCGCCGCTTCGATGGCGTCTTCCCAGTTCACTTCGCCCAGATGTTCATACTCCGGCCGTTCCCACGCGTAGATGATGCTCCGCGAGGCCGTCACGATGCCGCCCCACCCATCCTCGTGGAACGCCAGCGCCGCGTCGGCAAACGTCCCGCCCTGCGCCCCGACGCCCGGCACCAGCAGAAGGCTGTTCGGCATCAGGTCGCGCAGCAGTTTCGTGTCGTCCGGATAGGTCGCCGGGACGACGGCGCCCACCAGGCTGTACCCCGAGTCGCCGACGCACCCGGCCTGGTTGGCCCAGTCGTTGACGCGCTCGGCGACACGTTCGAAGACGCGCCGCCCCTCTTCGTCCTTGAAATCCTGGAAGTCGGTGGCCGACGGGTTCGTCGTCCGCACCACCACGATCACCCCCCGCCCGCCCTCTTTCGCCACCTCGATGAACGGCTGCACGCCGTCGATGCCGAAGTACGGATTGACCGTCACGGCATCGACCGTCACGGTATGCTCGGCGGCGCCTTCGCCGATGAAGACCTCCTCGAGATGGGCGGCGGCATAGGCCGCGGCGGTCGAGCCGATGTCGGCCCGTTTGACGTCGCCGATGACCACCAGGCCGGCCTCGTGCGCGTAGTCCGCCACGTCGAAGTAGGAACGCATGCCCGACGGGCCGCATCGCTCGAAACAGGCCGACTGCAGTTTGACGCACGGCACGTGTTCGGCGGCGATGTCGATGACGCTCTGGCAGAACTCCTTGGCGGCGGCGGCCTGCTCGCCGAGACCGCCGGGCGATTTCGACGCGATCTCACGGATCTGCTTCGGCAGGTGCTCGTACATCGGGTCCAGACCCACGCACAACGGGGCCTGCTTCTCCTCGACCGCATCGAGCATCCGGTCCGCATAGTGCTTGGCCACGGTGCCCTCCCTCATCCGCTGCAGGGCTCATTCTTACGCCGTAAACGTCGGCAACACCCCTCTGGGTAAAGGGCGAAGTGTAGACACGCCCCCCGCCGAATGCAAGCATATTCCCTCGACGACCCTTCCCGGACCCCGTTTTCGATAGCGCCGAGACCGATGCCGGCGCCGGCATGACGTCCAGACTCCGCGCGGCGGCCTTCCCAGGCCGCCGCGCATAGACGAACGAGCCGCTCGCAGCAACTGCCCCCCCCAAACCGCGCGGCGGCCTACCCAGGCCGCCGCGCCGCCGACGGCAGCACCTTCTCGTGTGGAGTTCGCACACTATCATTTCGACCGAGCCCCCGCGCCGTACGTGTTTGGCGTTGTCATTCTGAGGGTCGCCTCGGCGACCCGAAGAATCTCGCCGTGGTCTTTGCTGTTTCGTCGTTCCCACGGCGAGACCCTTCGCTTGGCTCAGGGTGACAGCCACAGCCAACACGCTGAACAGGCACCCCGCGCGAGCGGGGGCGAGCGCGGTGAGCACGGCACCTAGCCAGGGGAGAAATCTCGTCGTTGAATTGGCCGTGAACGCGTCCCGCGCGGCGGCCGCAAGAAGGCGCCCCGACGGCTGCCAATCCATTTGACATCGCGGACTTTGTGATGTATACTGTTTCTTAGAGTTGGGGGGTGTGTGCTGAACCTCGGGGGCTGTGCTCGCGCGTGAGCGGGCGCGGCCCATTTTGCTGCGCCGCGTGCATGTTGCGGGACCTGCCGCAGGAGGGATTGTAGGCCTGACAACCTGGTTCGTTCGTTTCAGGGCGATTTCCGGGGGAGATTGGCCGCGTGGCCGACTCCCCGTTTTCTTTGGGACCGCATGGTATGGAAGGCGGTAACAATGAAGGCACGACAGGGCTTGGCTTAAAGTGGTGGCAACCCCTCAATAGTGGTGATGGTGGAAGATCCGCGGGCTTTCGGGAAAAGGAGACGGGTGATGAAGAATCGATCGATGATGATGTTTGTGGCTGGGGTGGCCCTGATTGCTCTTTCGACTGCTGCCGAGGCCGACCTGCCTGTGCTGTTGTACGAGGACTTCGACGACGGGGACTTCGACGGGTGGGCTGTTCAACACCCCTACTCGCCGTCTGGGAGTTCATTGACCCCGGACATTGTATCATCTCCCGAGGGGTACTCCATCCGTGGTGTGGGAAGTGGGTATGGCTCGTTGGAGGCGGCGTATCTAGTCCGCCCTGTTGCGATGAATAACATTGCCGCACTGAGCATTGAGATGCGTGCCAAGTCAGGGCCCTCTTGGCCTAACATGGCAGGTGTCTGGTTGTTGAACGATACGCAATGGTACAGACCGCTGGATTACGGCGAAAGCAGCAAGGCGGCTGCCCTTAACGTCAACCTTGGAGCAGGAGATCAGTATCCCGGGTGGCATTATATTGGCAACCGCGCATACGAATGGCATACGTTCGGTTGGAACAGAGACTCTTCGGGCTGGTGGTCACTCCGCATCGACGGGCAGATGGAGGCCGAGAACTTCTGGCAGGACACTACGCTAAGTTCGTTCAACAAGATCGCACTCGAGGTCACACGCAACCAGTCCGAAATCGAGTGGGTCCGCGTTACCCCCGAACCCGCCACGCTCACGCTGCTGGCCGCAGGCCTGCTGTTCCTGCGACGCAGACGCAAGTAGTCGGCCGAGAGGCACGACGTGCGAATGAGTGCGGTTTCGGGAAAGTCCTGTCAACACGGTGCGCGGCGGGTCTGGAGTACCCGCCGCGACATGGCGGTCGCAAGCGCGGTGGGTACGGAGACCCACCGCGCAAGACTTACGTAAGTCCCCTCAGCCGCCGAGGCCCGCGAGCAGTCGGGCCAACTGGTCCTTGACGGAGTTCTCCTCGGCGTTGAACGTGCCGGCCACGTACGAGCCGACCGGCGGCGCCACCGCCACGTTCTGCTCTGCCGGGTCCGTGCTGCTGGCCAGGTACCCGTCGTACGCCGTGTAGGCGGCGCTCGCATCGACGGCGCTCGGATAGCGGATCACGAACAGGTAGTTCAACACGCCCATCGTCTCGGCGGGGTACCCCATGATGGCCACGTCGGTCTCGTCGCTCAGGTCGAGCATGCGGGCCATCGTGGTCGGGTCGCCCCTCGGCACGAAGGGAAGCGACGCCAGCGTCTCGAACTGGTGCAGGTAGTACCGCTCGCCCTGGACCGACCCCAGCGGGAACGTTTCGAGGACGGCCGGACGGTAACCCGGCGACGTGATCTGGTCGGCGATCCACCGGCCGAAATCCATCAGGGCCGGCGTCGCGTCGGCCACCCCCGCGTACTCGATGCTCACGAAGTGCGCGCCCTTGACGAACCCCAGGACCTTGTTGCTCATCCGCGCCGCCAGACCCACCAGCGGAAACGTCCCGCCCGCCGAACCGACGCTGAAAACGCCGAACGCCTCCGACGGCGTCTTCATCTCGAACACGCGAACCGTCACACGCTCGCCACTCGAACCGCGAATGTAACGGCGCGTGGCCGAGTTGGCGTATCCGTACGCCCGGTATGCGGCCGCGGCCTGTCCGAGGTCCGCCTCGATGGCTTCGACGCCGTCGGCCGCACTGGCCGCCGGGCCGAAGACCTTGGCGTCGCCGTCGGTCTTCCAGTCGCCGACGTCGGCGTCGCTCGGCAACAGTTTCAGCAACGAGGCGTGCGCGCCGGTCGTTGCCGGCGCCGGTTCGGTGTCGCCCTTGCCCTCTTCCTCCGGCGGAGTCGTCTTGCAGCCGGCGAGGGTGAGCATCATGGCTGCCAGCGCCACCGCCGGCACCCGCCAGAACCGCTGTCGCCTGATCGTCATGGTCGGATCCTCCCTCCGATGAAGCCGTACCGAAAGGCTTCCTCTGGGTCACGTCCGCGGATTATAGCGCCGGGGCCGACGCGATTCAAATCATTTCGCCCGGCCGCGCCTACTTCAACCGGCCCGGCCACTGGGCCAGGGGCGCAACGGCGCCGGCGGCGCCGAGGGCGTTGGCGTCGGGCGCCAGCGCTACCGCCACGCACACCGCCTTGGTCTTTCCCGGCAGGCGGACGACGAGTTTCGTCGCGTCGGGCTGCTGGCGCTCGGGCGGTTTCGGATTGGCGCCGACCGTGTCGAACCGCGCCCCCTCGGGCGAGAGGATGCGGCCGTAGAGGCGCTTGCCCCGCTTCTCGAGCACCACGCCGGCCCCGTCCGCCCGGACCTTGGCCCGCGTGACCATCCCCCAGAGCACGTCGAGCGGTTGGTCGGCCCGGACCTCGTCCTGGATGAGAACGACCTTGCGGCCGAGCATCGCCACGCCGCGCTGGACCGACGTTGCCATGGGGTAGGCGGCCGAGAGGTCGGCCACCGCGCGGGCGTCGTCGCGCGAGTCCGTGAACGCCACGATCGGCGCTTTGGCCTTGGGCGACTGGTTCTCGGCGTCCAGGAGCAGCGTGTTGTGCGACTCGGTTTTCAGGCGATAGTAGGTCCATCGCTTGCCGCCGAAGTAGGCGGGCAGGTTGTAGTCGTCGCCCCCCAGGTCCTCGGCCCACCGCTCGCCGAGGGCGTCGAGAACGAACGAGCCCAGGTCCAGATGGCTGTGGTTGGCACGGTTGTCGCCGCCCTTGAACCCGATCCAAAGGGCCTTCGGGTCCTCCCACGCGCTGCGCAGGAAAACGATGTGGTCCTCGCGGAAGTGCTTGTGCAGCGCAAGACCCGACGCCGCGGGGCCCTGCCCTTCGGCCACGTACCAGACGAGGTCGAGGGCGCTGGAGTGCATCCGCTCGCGCTGGTGCCACGCCCAGAGCGGCTGCTTGAACGTCCGCGCGAGGAAGAACATCGACGGGTGCGACCCGGCGCCGTCGCCGGCGTCGGCGAAGTTGAACGTCCGGTTCGTCGGCCCGACGAAGTACACGCGGAACGTCCCGGCCTGGTCGAGGCCCGGCGTTTTCTCCAGCCCCGCCATCGTTCCGAGCGCCGACTGAAGCACGGCCATGTAGTACGACGTGTACCGCAGCGTGTACCCCCAGTAGCCGGGGCCCTCGTTCCAGGAGCCGTCGGGGCCGAAATTGCCCATGGCGTTCTGGACGGCCTTGAGGCCCGACTCGAGGATCTCGCCCGCCACGTCCGGTTCCTCGTCGGCCACCGCCAGCGCCCCGACCGCCAGGCCGCCGTTACAGACCTGGCTCCAGTTATGATGGGCCCGCGTCCACCAACCCCATCGGGCCTTGCCGCGATAGGCGTCCAGCCCGCGCGCCAGACCCTTTTCGACGAGCGCCGTGCGGACGGTCTTCCGCTGCGCCTCGTTCATCCACCCGTACAGCCAGTCGTAGCCGATGCCGAACGCGCACGACATCTCGGCCGTATCGAGGAAGTGCGAC
The DNA here is from genome assembly GCA_035529015.1 of Phycisphaerae bacterium. GTDB lineage: Bacteria > Planctomycetota > Phycisphaerae > FEN-1346 > FEN-1346 > JAUVZF01. Next base: position 14,710 of record DATKXP010000562.1, read on the forward strand.
GGGTTCCAGTCGCGGAAGGCGGCGGCGGCTTCCAGTTCCTTCATGGCCCGCGCGGCGTACTTCGCGTCGCCCGTCAGCAGGTACGCCAGGCCGAGCGTTTCGACGCGCTCCAGACACCGGCGACTCTGCGTCAGCAGCCGCGGGCCGACGATCTTGAACTCGACCGTCCTGGCGCCCAGGAGCGAATCCGCCTGGCCGCGCAGACGGTCGAGCATCGCCTTGCGGGCCGGGTCGGCCTTGACGGCCGCGCGCAGCGCCGCCAGCGATTCGGGCGCGAGGAGGATGCGCGGATGGCCGGGGCGGAGCGTCCGCAGGATCGGCCTCGGCGGTGCAGCCTCGGCCGTCGAATACGCTGCCACAAAAATCGCTGCCGCCAGGACGGCCGACATGGCTTTCGGCAAGGGGACATGGGTCATGTTGCGCTCCACTGCGTGCTGGTGCCGTCGGGTACCCGTTTAACCGCGCCGCCCACATACGGGTGTCGGCGGATTGGAGGGCGCATGGCAGTGCCCGTTTTTCGCTTGAAGGAAC
>DATKXP010000563.1:0-7838 GCA_035529015.1 Phycisphaerae bacterium
CAGGGGGCAGGGCCTTGCCGCGCGCGCTCCAGATGGGTTCGGGTCGAACCCACACGGCCGCGCGGATGAGACGGTGCAGCCCTTCGCCGCGCGCGAAGGCCATGTCCGTGAGGAACGTTTCGGCGAGGCGTCCGAGGTCACCGCCCGCGGAAAGGCGTCCGCCGGTTTCGCCGGCCAGGCGTCCGAGGCGGTCGCGCGGGGCGTCGGGGCCGGTGGCAACGGCACTGGCGCTGGCGCGGCGGTCGTGGCAGAGGCGGATGAGGCGGTCCACGTCGAAGTCGTCGCTTCGGCCATCGCTCAGGAGCATGACGTGTCGGACCGTCGTGTCGTCTTCCACGGGCGGTCCGAAGAGGCCGGCGGCCGCCTCGACGGCGGGGGTGATCCGCGTACCGCCGCCCGCCTCGATGGCGACCAGCCGCGCACGCAGATCGTCCCAACGGGCCAGCGGCGTCAGCGGCGAGACGACGCGCGCCTCGCCGGCAAAGGCGACGATGCCGATGCGGTCGCCCTGACCCAGGGCCGCCCGAAGCGCCAGGACCGCCTGCTTCGCGAGGGCGAGTTTGCGGGTGTTCTCGTACGTCTCGTTCATCGACCCGCTGGCGTCCACGACCAGGACGATATCGAGCGGGGGGCGCTCGCCCGTGCGGCTGCTGACGGGCAGGAGGTCTTCGAGGGGCGAGTCGGCGTACCCGCCGGCGGCAAAGGCGGCGTCGCCGCCCAGGACGAGCAGGCCCAGGCCGCCGTCGGTGACGCGGCGCGCCAGGGCGCGGCAGGCCCGCGTGCCGAGCGTCCAGGCCGAGACGTTGTCGAGGACCACCACGGAGGCGCCGGAGAGATCGATTCCCGAGGCGGCGGGGGCGGTCCGCAGCGACGCCTCGGCGGGCGCGTTCGCGGCGAGGACATCCGCGAGCGGAGCGGGGCCATCCGAGCCGTGGACATAGAGGATCTCCTGCGGCCGGCCGACGCGGACGGTGCACGCGGCCCGGTCGTTTCCGGCGCAGGCGTCGCCGGGCGCACGGACGCGGGCGTCGTAGCGGTACAGGCCGGAGGGCAGGGGGGTGTCCTCAAAGCGCAAGACGGCGCCCGCGCTCGGATCGACCGTCACGCGACGCTGCCACGTTCGCTCGGGCGTCTGGCCGACGGCCGGCCGCGTGACGGTGACCTGTGCGTCGGCCGGCGCGGTCGAGGCGAGTTGGACCTGGAGGCCGACGGGCCGGCCGGGGACGGCGTCGCCGGCGGGGGCGAGCGACAGGATGGCGACGTCGCGCGGACGCAGGTCGGGCACGACGGCGTGGACCTGGATGCCTGCGGCGGCGAGGCGTGTGGCGGCGGCGACGGCGTCGCCGCGCGTCTCGCGGGCGTCGGTGTAGAGCAGAACGATGCCCTGGCCGTCGGGCAGCGTCCGTGCGGCGTCGGTGATGCCGCGCTCCAGGTCCGTCCCGGCGTGGCCGGCGACGGGGTGCAGGCGGACTTGGCCCACCGGCAGGGCGGCGGACCATGGGGCGAGGGCCTCGCCTGGATCGTTCTTACCGGCGGCGGCCGACATGCTGGGCGAGATGTCGTGGGCGAGAACGACCGGGCAGACGCCTTCGCGCGCGGCGCGGACGCTCGGCCCGGCCAGCGCCACGAGGAGCAGGGAGGCCGTCAGGCACGCCAGGACCGCCCGGGCCGGCGCCCCGGCACGGCGGCGACGGGGGGCGAAGACCGCATACACGATGATCGCCCAGACCGGCAGGAGGCCGGCGAGCACCCACGGGCTGGCCAGACGGACGAGGTCCATGGCGAAGATTATAGCGGGCGGCGAAAGGGACTGCGACTACGGAAAACGGGACGAGCGGCGCTGAAGGCGCCTTCTCTCGCGGCGGGTCGGGAGACCTGCCGCGCGGGAAGAAGATGGGCAAACGGGCGTCAGTCCAGCCACTGGAAGTTGAGGACGCGCGGCCGGATGAAGTTGTTGTCGGCGCCGAGTTCGCCGGGCGGGTAGGCGAGGCAGGGGCTTCGGTCCACGAGCGCCCAGAACCGCCGCCGCCGCGTGACCTGGAACTCCGCCTCCGGGGGCGCGTTCGGATTGCGGTTCAGCAAACCGTATTCGACGGTGCCGTAGATGGAAAAGGTGTCGCTGCGGACGGTGGCGATATTGGAGATGAGGGTGAAGGGCAGGTCGCGTTTCTCGACGGCTCCTTTGGCCTCCTCGTCGTGGCCGGGAACCGCCTCGGGGCTGCTCTGCTTGACGAGCTGAGAGGGGGTCACGATGGGCCGCTTCTGCGTGCGGAACGTCTCGACGTACCCCTTGAGAAGGTTGTCGGGCATGCCGAAACTCTTTTCCAGCGTGACGAGGGTGTCTTGGGTGGCGGTGTTGAGGTTGATTTTGCCTGCGACGCGCAGTTCGGGTCCGCCGAAGCGTCCTTTGTCGGTCGCGTCGCCCGAGGTCGGGCCGGTGCCTTTGTCGGCTTGCTCGTCGATGGCGCCGTCGCCGTCGTTGTCGATTCCGTCGAGCCAGGGCCCGCCGACGCAGAAGACGTTGGCGGCGTTCATGCGGCTGTAGGTTCCCGGGGTGGTGGGCTCGCTGTCGTTCCAGTTGAACTTGAGTCTCTCTTCTGCGGCGAGCAGATTACCCCCTTGGGCGGCTTTCTGGGCGACGCGCGTGACCCACGGCCAGAAGAAGTCGTCGCCTTCCTTGACGTTCGCGAGGTCGTCGGGGGTGGGGCAGAGGACCTGGTTCAGGTCGGCCACGCGGGTGAAGGCCCGGAACCCCGCCCCGCCGGCACCGGCCGGCGGCGCGTACGGGGGCAGCCCTTTGAGCGGCAGCGATCGGGTGGCCGTCTCCTCCTTGTCGGTGCTGACCCTGACGGACCGGGGGAACCGGATGGGGATGCCGCTGGCGGGGACGCCGGCAAAACTGAAACTGGTCATGCTGCCACCGTCGCCGTCCTGCCAGTCGCCGACGTAAACGACGTCGATGGACTCGGTGTCGCCTGGCCGGCGTTTTTCGAGTTCGCGGGCGATTTCGCGATGCCGTGCGTCGGCGGCCGAGAACTCGGCCAACAGGGGCCCGTCGATCCGGTCGAGCGTCATGCCGCCGGCCCTGAGTTCAATCCGGTTCACGGCGGCCGTGATGGGCTCGGTCTTGTCTACCTCGACCTCGAGTTTATGCACCCACTGTTGGCCCTGTGCGGCATCCGAGGGCATCCTTGCATCCTGCGGGAATGACGGGTCCCAGGTGGTGCCGCCCACGTGGCCCTCGGCGGGCACGACGGCAAGGGTTACGTTGTTCACGGAAAGTCCGCCCGTGTCGCCGTAGATGTTGCCTCGCCAGGGGCTGATGACCTGGACCTCGATGGCCCACGTGGTGGACACCACCTCCTCACCGTCCAGATCCTGGCTCGCAATGCTGACCTTGATCTTGCCGAACATCGGCTGCGGCCCGGCGCCGACCCTGCCGTTGGCTTCGGTGCAGGGTTCGAGGGGGTCGGCTGCGGCGTCGCTGCCGTCGCGGAAGGCGGAGATGTTGGCGGCCAACTGGTTTCGGATCTTTCGGACGTCTTCGTCCGAGACATCGAAGACGTACCCCGTTTCCATCGCATCCTTGATGTACTCGACGGGGTCGAGGTTCAGGTCGATCTTGCGGGGGGACCACTCGGCATCCTCGGTGCCGTCGGGCAGGGGGGTCTCGACGTCAAGCATCTGGCCGCCCGGGCCTTCAAAGTCGGGCCGGACCTCGCTGGTCCAACTGACGGTGGTGAGGCTGGCGCGGTTTCTGGCCCTGCTCTCGGTGAACGTGTCGGGGTCGCACTTCAGGTTGTTGCCGGCGAATTCTTCGAGGCGGCTGGTGAAGTGCGTGCCGGTCAGGCGCCGCAACTCGAACTCTTCGTCGAGGGTAAACGGATGGTCGCCCAGGCTGGGGTTCTCGATGACGGCCTGGTAGGTGCGGTCGTTGTACGGGCTGGTCTGGCTGTTCCAGAGGCCGTGCACCTTGGCCGGGCCGTTGAGGAGGTCACCGAGGTTGAAGCGGAACGGTTCATGCTCGGGGTTCACGTCGCTGATGAAGTATCCGTACCTGGGGCAGCCGTCGGCGCCGTTGACGCTCTCGTCGCTTCGGCCGTGGGCATTCAGGTTGATCATGCTGCCGTGGTCCAGGACGGTGACGCTGACGCGGATGAGGCCGACGTCGAAGGGGAACGAGAGGTCGGGGTTCCAGACGCCGTGGCCGTTGCCCTGGGTGTACGGGAGGATGACCGAACCCGACCCCTGCCGGGTGGGCCATCCGAGGTTGTTGGGGCGCTCGCCGGGCGGCGTGCCCGGTCGCCCCGGGCCGGGGAAGCCCCAACTGGTCAGGCCGTAGAAGGTGCCCCCGATCTCGCCGTACGAGAAGTGGCCGGTGAACGGGATGGTGAGGCCCTGGCCGGCCGCGTACTGAGGCGGCGAGGAGAGCCAGGGGTCGTAGTCCTCGCTCGGGTAATCGAACGGCTCGTTTCGGGCGAGTTCCTGGCCGGGCTGGTTGTTCTGGTCCGTCAGAAGCAGGGCCAGGCCGCTGCCCCCGCCACCCCCGCCGCCTGCCTGGTACGCGTAACGCTGCGTCGTGAGGTCGTAGTACCAGAGGTCCTGGACGAGGTGGTGGCAGACGTAGTCCACGGCGGCGTCGCCGGCCAGCATGAACTGGCTCTGGAGCGCGAAGTTGGCGGCCGTGCGGCGGTCGATGTTGGTCATGGTGACGAACGTGATGCCCACCACCGCCAGCACCGCCAGCAGACCAAGCACCACGATCAGGACCGAACCGGGTGACCTCATGGGGACCTTCCTTCTTCTCTATTCATGCCGTGGCTCTCGTGCGGCTCTTGGCGCCGGCAGGGGCGAGGCATGCCTCGCCCGTACGGTGGGTATGGGTTGCGTCCTACGGATCGCCCAGCCAGAAGACCTCCTGCAGAACAAAGCCCTGGAACGGCTTGACCGTCGCACTGTTGCTGTACTGCTGGTAGGGGGTGGCATCGCCCGGGTCGTGGACGGCGATGGTGACGCGGATGGCCTGGGGCCAGGTGTGGGTGTTGAGGGTGCTGACTCCGGTGGCTCCCCGCCAGGTGTAGGTTCCGGCGATGTTCTGGAAGTAGTTTGTGGCGGCCCCGCCTCCCGCGCTGCCCTCGGCGATGCCGCCGCCCCCGCCTGCCGGCGGGTTGAAGGTCTCGACGTAGAACTCGCTGACGCAGGAGGCCATGACGCGCTTCAGGGTCTCGGGATGCTGCGGGAGACCTTCGATGGCGGTCCAGGGGTAAACCTGGAGGTGCGTGCCCATCCTGGAGATGCGGTCGTCACTGCCGCCGCCGCTCCTCTGCTGGTTCTCGAACATGTCGCACAGGTACGTCGCCATCGACGTATCCTGGAGTTCGTGCGCGGTGCCGGCGGGTCCCCCCGCCATGAGCCACTGGCCGCGGCCCAGGATGCCACGCCGCGCGTCAACCGGATTTGAACTGCCGCTGGTATGCTGGACCGTCAGGGCCGTGTTGGGGGTTCTCACGTTGCTGGTGTAGACGACTTCGGCGGCGGTGGCCTCGAAGGCCTTCGCGGCAAACGTGCTGGCGCAGCGGCCGATCGCCGTGAAGGCCAGCGTGTCGCGGTGGTACTGGGGCGACGAGGGGACGGTCGGGTCGGTGGCCGGCAGGAGATTGATTCTGAGGTATCCCTCGCGCGTCACGCCGCGCAGGTCGTTGTGCAACCGGTTGAACACGGCCCGCATTTGCTGCTGGGCGAAGTGGATGCCTTCGGCCTGGGCAGCCGTCCGGGTGACGATGGCGAATACCTGGACGACGCCGAGCATGATGACCGTCATCAGGGACGCCGCGGTCACGAGTTCGACGAGGGTAAAGCCGGTGCGTCGGATTCGGCGCGCGGCAGGTTGCACTCGCCTCATGATCAGTCTCCCAAAATGGTGTGATAAGCGGCGACGGCCCCGGGCAGGCTGACCCACTCGCCGGGAATGCTGTTGGTGGGGTTGTAGCAGAGCACCCCGTTGTCCTTTTCATTCTGGTCGCGGCCGGCCACGAAGGCGCGGAACTGGAGCGAACTGTCTTCGGCAAATGCGACGGAGGGTACGACGATGTCGGTGGTCGTCATGGCGATGTGCCGCTGCACCTTGTAGGCCTCGCCGCGGTTGTTCGGCCTGGCCTGTCCGGTGCCGCGGTCGAATCGCCAGTCCATGATGTACGTCCCGACCTCGCCGCGGTTCTGGATCCAGACCCAGTTGGATGGGCTCTCGTTCAGGTAGTCGGGCCGTTCGCCTCGCGACTTGAAGATCAGGATGGTGATCCGCCAGGGGCCGTGACCCGGCTGGTTGGGGTCCCTGCTGATGGGCGTGGCGAAGACGACCGGGACGTAACTGCCCATGCTCCACGGGCCGTACATGCCGGTCGTGGTGCTGCTGTACTGGCGGGGGGCGTCCTCTCCCCCTTGAGGTTGGTCGTCTTCGTCGTAGAGGAAGCCGAAGGGGTTGTAACTGCTGATCTCGTACGGAAGGACCGTGGTGCCGAATCTGGCCGTCATGGGGGTGACCGCGCCGCCTCCGGCCGTGTTCATGGTGTTGCTGCGGCAATACCTCACGGCGTCCTGGCGGCGCGCACGGAGGATGGCCGCCACGCTGCGCGCGCTCAGCGACGCCATGGTCATCTCGGTGCTGAGGCGGCTCTGGTCCACCGCCACCGGGAACACCGAGGCTACCATGGACATTCCGATGCCGAGGATGCCCACGGCCATGAGGATTTCGGTCAGACTGAACCCCGCGCGGGCTTTACCGGTTCCAGTCACGGCGCTGCTCCCTATGCGTGACGGAGAATGTTCGCCTTCCCACCGTATTATAGCGACGGCCGGCGTGCCCAGCAACAACTATGCTTGGGGTGGCGCCCTCGGCGGGGCGGAACCGCCGCACCACGCACGACCGCACACCAGAAACGTCTTGCCCTTGCCTTGGCCCGGTTCGCGCGGCCCCGCTCCGGCGCGAACTCGGCGTCGAAACGTCCTGAATCCCAGGTGTCCGAACCTGGCGGCGGCGCAAACGGCGGCCTGCTTGTCGGGCCGACCGCCGCCACGTCCCTCGCCTGGCCGGCGCTCTTGTCTTCGGCTCGCACGACCGGGTACCTTGAGCCTCGTGCCGCTTCCTTGACAGGCCGCTCGCCCCTCGTAGAATGGGCGGACTCCGCCTTTCTGTGGCGGCTTTCGTGCGGGGGCGCGATGGGGTCGCGAGTGGTCATTGTCGGGGTCGGCAATCCCCTGGCGCGGGATGAGGGCCTTGGGCCGCGGGCCATCGAACGGCTCGCGCGCTGCCGCCTGCCGGAGGCCGTGGAGGTCATCGACGCCGGCACCGACCTGCTGGCGGTCATCGGCGAGGTGGCGGGGGCCGAGCGCGTCATCCTGATCGACGCCGTCCAGGCGGGCGCCGAGCCCGGCACGATCCACCGTTTCACGCTCGACGCGCTCCTGGCGAAGGCAGGTGATGAGCCCGAGTGGCGGTCGGCCCACGACCTGACGGTGGTTGGAGCCGTCCGGCTGGCCGAGGCGGCCGGGATCCGCCTGCCGCCGACCGTCGTCTTCGGCGTCGAACCGGGCGAGGTCGCGCTCGGCGAGGGGTTGACCCCCGCCGTCGAAGCGGCGCTGGACGGCCTCATCGAGACGGTGCTGGCGGAAATCGGCGAGGCGGGGTAGCGCGGCCGCGGACTTATTCCTCGAATACCGCGTCCGGTCCGATAGTATAAGCGGGCAGAATCCGTCCCGCGTCGAACGCGAAAGGAGTCGGCATGGAATCGCACATGGTGTTTCATGGGTCGGGCGAGGAAGAGGCCATTGCCTCCATCGCC
>DATKXP010000564.1:0-5452 GCA_035529015.1 Phycisphaerae bacterium
CGGCTGCAAAGGGCGTATCCGAGGTGCGGGTGCGGGGCGAGGCGGGCGGGCTGAGGATGGCACGGGATGCTCCTCAACCGCGCCCGATCCTCTTCCCGCGTGTCCGCACCATCGGGTGGCGCACCATGCGCCGGCGGACCAGTCACTGACCGGCGGCCGTCTGGCCCGTCGTGCGGAGTTTGCTTGCACTCGGGGCCGACGCCCGCTATAAGCGCCGTGGTTGCTTCGCGAAAGGGTTGTCAAAGAGCCGAGCGCTGCATCCGTCTTGACCGAAGGGATGATACCCTAACAGCGTCCTAACGTCAACAGGAAAATCGGCCTGTGGCCCGAAAAACTTGACTCTTTCCGGGCGGAGCACCCTAACATTATCCTAACTCCTTGCCAGAGGCCGACTTACGCGGCACAGGTTTTCTGGGATCTGACGGCACTTTTTCGGTGGGAGGTGCTGCTTGGCCAAGCGGCGACGGACTCGTCCGACGGCTGAGCGCTGTGCGCGCCTTCGCCGCGCCCTGCGCCGGCGCGACGTGCCCGCCATGCTCCTGACCGACCCGGTGGACGTCAGTTACCTCTCCGGGTTCACGGGCGACGACAGTTGGCTCCTCGTCGGCAAGGGCAAGGGGCGGCTTCTGACCGACTCGCGTTTCGGCGAGCAGGCCGGCGTCGATTGCCCGGACCTTGCCGTCACGGTCCGCAAGGGGTCGTTGGTCGAGGCCCTGGCCAAGATAGTGCAGCGCAAGCGTCTGGCGCACCTGGGCTACGATCCCGAAGCCGTGTCGGTGGGTCTGCTGTCGCGCTTGCGCAAGGCGCTGAAGGGCGTCGGCCTCGTGCGCGTGCCGGACGTGGCGAGCCGGCTGCGGCTGTGCAAGGACCCGACCGAGTTGCGGACCATCCGCCGGGCCGTGGCGGTGGCCGAAGAGGCGTGGGCGGTGTTCCGCGCGTCGATCCGTCTGGGGACGACCGAGCATCGACTGGCCGCCGAACTCGACCACCAGATGCGCCTGGCCGGTGCCGACGGCAGCGCGTTTCCGACGATCGTGGCCGTCGATGCCTCCGCCGCCAGACCCCACGCCATTCCGGGGCGGACGCGCCTGAAGCGCGGGTCCGTCCTCCTGGTCGATTTCGGCGCGAAGGTGGACGGGTACGTGTGCGACTTGACACGGGTGCTCTTCGCCGGTAGAATCCCGCGTTTTGTTCGCCGCGTGTACGAGGTGGTACACGAGGCGCAGGCGGCCGGCATCGCTCGATCCGGGCCCGGCGTGGCCTTTACGGAGGTGGACGCCGCCGTCCGCGACGTCATCGAGAAAGCCGGGTTCGGCAAGCGGTTCCGTCACGGCACGGGGCACGGCATCGGCCGCAAGGTCCACGAGGGGCCGGGGCTGGCGCCCAGAGGCGTCAAAGGTCAACTTGAGCCGGGTATGGTGGTCACGATTGAACCGGGCATCTATCTGAGGGGCCGGTTCGGCATCCGCCTCGAAGACGACGTGCTCATCACGCCCGGCGGCCGCACCGTCCTGACCCGTGTGGAGAAGGACCTCGACGAGATGGTCCTGGTGCCGCCGTCGGGGCGTGGGTGAATCCTGGCAGGAGAACCGGCATGGCAGAGGAGCAGGAAACGGAAGCAACCGAGCCCGGCGCCGGAAAGGTGGACGTCGAAACCATCCGGCAACTCCTGGCGCTGATGGAGGAGCACGGCCTGGCCGAGTTGGAGATCGAGCAGGAAGACATGGCCGTCCGCCTGCGAAAGGCCGGCCAGAACGCCCCGACTCCGCTCCCGACGGTGATTGCCGCAGCGCCGCCGCCCGCCGTGCCTGCGCGCGAGGCCGCGCCCGAAGAAGAGGAAAGCCTCCCGACGATCGACTCCCCCATGGTCGGCACGTTTTACGAAGCGCCCAGCCCCGAGGCCGACGCCTTCGTCCGCGTCGGCGACCACGTCGATGAGTCCACCGTCGTCTGCGTCGTCGAGGCCATGAAGGTCTTTAACGAGATCCGGGCCGAGAAGAGCGGCACGATCGAGGCGGTCCTGGTCAAGAACGCGACGCCCGTGGAGTTCGGCCTGCCACTGTTTGCCATCCGGCCCGACTGAGAGGACGACGTAACGCCCCGCGCGGCGGCCTTTCCAGGCTGATGCACAGACGCGGCGGTACGCGGTGCCGGCGGACCGGAAAGGCTTCCAGGGGGATGTACGCGGGCAGCCGACGAGCAGGCCGGGGAGAGACCATGTTCTCACGCATCCTGGTGGCGAATCGCGGCGAGATCGCCCTGCGCATCATCCGCGCCTGTAAGGAGATGGGCGTCGAGGCGGTGGTCGTCTACTCCGAGGCCGACCGCGGGGCACGGTACCTCGACCTGGCCGACGCCGCCATCTGCATCGGCCCGGCCGCGCCGGCTCAATCGTACCTGAGCATTGCCCGCATCATCTCGGCGGCCGAGGTGGCCGACGTCGGCGCCATCCATCCGGGGTACGGCTTTCTGGCCGAGAACCCCCACTTCGCCGAAGTCTGCCGCTCGTGCAACATCGAGTTCATCGGCCCGAACGTCGAGGCCATGCGCGCCGTGGGCGATAAAGTCCAGGCCAAGGCAATCGCCCGCCGCGCCAAGATCTACACCATTCCCGGGTCCGACGGCGCCCTCGGCGACCCCGACGAGGCGCTGCGCCTGGCACACGACATCGGCTACCCCGTCATCGTGAAGGCCGCAGGCGGGGGCGGCGGACGCGGCATGCGCATCGCCCACAACGACATCACCCTGACCCAGGCCGTCGGACAGGGGCAGTCCGAGGCCGAGGCCGCCTTCAAGGACGGGCGGGTCTACCTCGAGAAGTACCTCGAAGGCACCCGCCACGTCGAGGTCCAGATCCTGGCGGACTTGCGCGGCAACTGCGTCCACCTGTGGGAACGCGACTGCACGCTCCAGCGGCGGTATCAGAAACTGGTCGAGGAGTCGCCGTCGCCCGGCATCAGCGACCGCACCCGAGCCAAACTCTGCGACGCCGCCGTACGAATGGCCAAGGAGGCCGGCTACACCGGCGCCGGAACCGTCGAGTTCCTCGTGGACCGCGACGAAAAATACTACCTCCTCGAAGTCAACGCCCGCATCCAGGTCGAACATCCCGTCACCGAACTCGTGACGGGCATCGACCTGGTGCAGCACCAGATTCGGGTGGCGGCCGGCGAGCGGCTGCCCTTCCGGCAGAAGGACATCCAGCAGAGCGGCTGTGCCATCGAGTGCCGCATCAACGCCGAGGACTGCCACAACGATTTCCGCGCGTCGCCGGGCATCCTCAAGCGGTTCTGCGTGCCGGGCGGACCGGGTGTCCGCGTCGATACCCACTGCTGCCAGGGATGGGCCATCTCGCCCCATTACGACTCGCTGATCGCCAAACTCCTCGTCCACCAGCCGACCCGCGCCGCCGCCATCGCCACCATGCGCCGGGCACTCTCGGAGTTCGCCATCGACGGCGTCAGCACCACCATTCCGCTTCACCTCAACATCATGTCGAACCCCGACTTCAACGCCGCCCGCATCGACACCGGCTGGGTCGAACGCGTGTGGTGAGCCGCCGCCGCCGCCCCCGCAGGGGCAAGGCACATCTCGCCCGGCCGTGCGTTGTTCGTAGGGGCGAGGCATGCCTCGCCCATCTTCCTGGTGAGCGGCGTCAGGCCTTGCCCTTTCCCTTGAAGCCCAGCAGCGTAGCCAGGTCCTCGATGTACCCCTGAAACGCCTCCCGCCCCCCCGCGGTGATGCGGTACGACGTGTTGGGCTTGCGGCCGATGAACCGTTTGCGCGCCCGGATCATGCCGGCGTCCTCCAGCCGCCTCAGGTGAGCCCCCAGGTTGCCGTCGGTCGTCTCGATGACCTCCTTGAGCGCCGCGAAGTCCAACTCGTCGTCGGCCGCCAGGGCTGACATGATCCCCAGCCGGACCCGCGACAGAAGCAGGGCGTCCAAGTCGTCGCTAGTCGCCTTGCGCGGCACGGCGTTTCCTCCAGATGAGCGCGGCAATGACCCCGCCGACGAGCATCGCACCGGTGCAGAGCACGCTCGACCCGATCCAGGCCCACTTCGGTGACGCCATCAGCAACACCGGCACCGTCGCGATGAGCACCAGACCGATGACGGCAAGGCTGACCTTGCGCTCCAGAATGGCCGAGAACGCCATAACCATCCCGATCAGCAACTGAGCCAGCGTGAACAGCGCCCAGCCTTCGACGGCGCCCGACCCGAAGGCTCCCACCATGAAACACCAGATGGCCACCGTGAATACGGCAAACGTGGCCAGGTCCTGGCGGCCGACGGGGCTGAGGGCCCCCGAGCGGCGGACGGCCCACAGCGTACCCGCCCACCCCAGGACGTTGTGCCCGATCCAGACTCCCCACATGATTGGCCCGGAGGGCCATCCCAAAAAGGCGACGCCCCACGTGGCAGCCACGGCCAGGGCCGTCAGCGCGCCCCACCAGATCATGACCCCGCCGCCGTCCTCCACCCGCTGTTGGGTCCGGTCCATGACCCCCCGGACGAAGGACAAGGCCTCAGCCGCTTCGGCGGTGTCGGTGCGGCCGTCAGACGGTTCCGCTTGGTCTGTCATGGCTATGCTCCCTCTCGTATCCGGTGCCCCGTTCGCTTGCCTCCATGCTCTATAGCATAGAGGACTCTGCCGCCGCTGTCAAGCCCATTCTCCGCTTTTTTTGAGTTCTCCCGTTCCGGGGAGGGGGACCGTGTGGGCGCTGTCAGATCTCGCTCGGGGTGCCGTGCTTTCGCGCCGTGGCGAAAGCATGCTCTTCGGCCGCCCGCCCAACCCCACGCGATTCGGTTTGACCTCCGCTGCCTCCGGCGTTAAAACTCCTTTCGCCACGCGGCGCGCCCAGCGGCTGCACGCGGCGCCGTGACGGCGGCGAATCGCTATTAACACAAAGGAGGCACTTATGAGGCGGATGAGCCTGGGTCTGTGCGTACTCGTCATCGGCAGTCTTGTCCTGGCGGCGGGATGCAAGCCTAACCTGAGGGTGGCGGGGCCCGTGACCAAGACGAGGGTCGGCTCCGACGTGGGGGTCAAGGCCGTGATCGAAAACGCCGACCGCGACGATGCCGAAGACGCCTTTATCGTCAGCTTCCGGCGCCTCGAGCCTACCGTCGGCCCCTGGCAAGACGTTCCCTTCGCCCACGGCCTCGCCAAGCACAAGAAACGCGAGATCAAGGCCCTCGTGCCGAACGTGCTGCCTCACAAGAAGATCATCATCGTCGTGGACCGAGGCGACGCCGTCCGCGAATCCAACGAGGGCGACAACGAACGCACCTTCCAGGCCCCGCCGTAGTGCTCGGTGACTGCTGATTTGCGGGGTGCCACTGGCTGCTTGTCAGCCAGTGTCGCCAGGGCGGGGGGGACGCAAGTTCTTTGCGGCTGATGCGCGGTGGGTCTGGAGTACCCGCCGCGCGGGAATGGCCGTTTTTGCCGGT
>DATKXP010000565.1:0-17309 GCA_035529015.1 Phycisphaerae bacterium
CCCACTGGGCCGAATCGAACTCGACCCGCATGGCCGTCGGCGCCAAGGCGTCGTTGAACCGCGCGTTGCCGTCTTCCTCGACGTGGGTGTGCTCGCCCAGGACGAGCAGCGACCCGCCGTCGCGGACGAACTGCCAGATGCGGTCCAGTTGCCCCTCTTCCCACGGTTCGTTCGGGAAGATGAGGACAAGGGCATCGGCGTCGCGCAGGTCCTCGTCCGAGAGGTCCGCCGACCGGGCGAAGGTGGCGCCGAAACTTTCCAGAAGGTCGGGCAGCATCCCGTACATGCCGATCGAGAGCCGCCCGTAGTCGCCGTGCCGGGGCCGGAGCCAGTTGAGGAAGCCCTTCTCGTACGCGACGATCCTCTTGCCCCCGAGGTTCGCGGGTCTCGGATAGAGCGCCGTCGCCGCAGCAAGTCCGGCGACCGCCACGGTGCCGAGGATCAGGAAGACGGCCCGCGCCGGCAGTGAACGCAACGCGCCGCCGTTCTCAGCGGGCGCGGGCGACGACCACCGCAACATCGCACCGGCCACGGCGGCGTGAACGAGACCCGCCAGGGCCGGCAGGTGCCACGGCAAGAGGCTCCCGACGGCCGCCCAGAACGCCCACGGCTTGCGGTCGAAGATGGAGCGGGCCGCGCCGGCGGCCTCGTCGACGGGAATGGCGGCAATCAACTCCGCCGCACAGGCGATGACGAGCAGGTACACCAGGTGCGCGGCCAGAATCCCGGCGGCCGCAACGATCCCACGCGCAAACCGCGGCCGCGGCGATGCAGCCAGCCACAGGCCAAACAGGATGGCCGTCAGAACCAGGAAATCCAGCCCGGCGAACGATGCGCCCACCGACAGCGGCCGGCCGACGATCGCACCGGCCACGCGACCGAGCCCCCCGCCGGCAGCATCGGCGAGGGCCCACGCGGCCGGAACCGACATCACAACGATCCGGTACATGCCGAAGACCGCCACCGCCTGGGCCGCCAGGAGCACGGGCCTGCGGTCGGCCTCCGCTCGCCCTGCCGCCAGACCCGCCAACAGCACGGCCACGGCCAGCACGCCAACGGCCGGCACCGACGAGGCGTTCAGCAGGACCCACACGTGCACGGCAATCAGAAAGGCCGCCGTCCCGAGCCATCCCAGTTTCCGCGGCCGGCACGCGACGACCGCCGCACCCATGGCCAGCATCACCAGGGCGTGCCGCAGCGCGTGATGCAGCAGTCCGACGCTGCCGGCGGCGATCCAGGCGGCAGCCAGGCCGCAGACCGCGGCGACCACCACGCCGAGATCGACCTCCTGGGGGGTATCGGGTGCAGGGGGCGTGCTGCGCGGGTCACGGACGGGTTCGCTCATAACCGGATGGGTTCCCTTTGCCGCAAGGAGCGTATCACAGGCCGGTCACAGTGACAAGGGGCGGCCACCATCGTGACCGCCCCTCGGCTGTTGGCTTTGCGTCAATTACCTGGCGTTGCCGCACGCCGTACGTCGGGTCCCGGCAGTGGCCTCCTGTGCGCCTGTTACTCGTTTGGTACCGGGCATTCCACGTCCGCCGTCGGACAGACGGTGGGCGTGGGCGGACAGCGTGTCGCCTCGGCCGGGCACTCCGTCTCAACCTGCCGGCACTTGGTCATTCGCGGCGGACACTTCGTGTCGATCTCAGGGCAGTGTGTGTCCTTCGGCGGACACACGGTTGCCATGGGGCAGGCGGTTGGGATGCCCGGCGCGCAGGCCGTCGGTTTCGGGGGACATTGTGTCTCGACGGGGGGACACCGTGTCTCCTCCGCCCGACATTCCGTGAGCGTCGGCGGACACTTGGTTTCGACTGGGCACCAGGTCTCCGGCGCCATCATGCAGGCCGTCGGCTGTGGCGGACAAACCGTCGCCGTGCCGCTGATCGTACAGAACGTCTGGAACGGCGGACACTGCGTCTCGGCGGGCGGACAGTGCGTGTCATTGGCCGGGCATTCCGTAGCCACCGGTCGGCACTGCGTGAACGGCGCCGGACATTCGGTCACGACCGGCTTGCAGGTTGTGGGCCTCGGCGGGCACTGCGTGTCGATGGGGGGGCAGTGCGTGTCCCTGGCCGGGCATTGCGTCGGCACCGGCGGGCACTCCGTCGGCACCGGCGGACACTGCGTCTCGGTCGGTTGGCATTCTGTGGGCCGCGGCGGACACGTGGTTGGAACCGGCGGGCACCGCGTTTCGACCGGCGGACATCTGGTCAGGACCGGCCGGCATTCCGTTGGAATGGGCGGACACTTCGTCTCGACCGGCGGGCACCACGTCTCGACGGGGCGGCATTCCGTCGGCATGGGCGGGCACTTCGTATCGACCGGCGGGCACCGCGTCTCGCGGACCGGACATTCAGTCAGCACCGCCGGACACTGCGTCTCGGCCGCCTGACATGCCGTCGGCAGGGGGGGGCACTCCGTCACCACGGCCGGGCACTGCGTTACGACCGCCTGGCATTTCGTCGGCCGCGGCGGACACTTCGTCTTCTCGACGGGGCACCGCGTCTCGAGCGGCGGGCACCGCGTCTCAACCGCCTGACACTCGGTCGGCAGCGGCGGACACTGTGTCTCGACCGTCGGGCACCGCGTCTCGACGGGCCGGCACTCGGTCGGCAGCGGCGGACATTGCGTATCGACGGGCGGGCACCAGGTGTCCACCGGCCGACATTCGGTCGGAATGGGCGGGCACTTGGTCTCGACGGGCGGGCACCGCGTCTCGACGGGCCGACATTCGGTCGGCCGCGCCGGGCACTGCGTCTCGGCCGCCGGGCAGAGGGTCTTCCAGGCGGGACACTCGGTCCGGACGGCGGGGCATTTCGTCTCGACGGACGGGCAGTAGGTTCGCTTTGCCTGGCAGGTGGTGGCCTGCGGCGGGCATTTCGTCTCAACCGGCGGGCACCTCGTCTGCGCCGGTGGACACTTGGTGTCGGTGACCGAGCACACGGTGTCGCCGGGCGGGCACTTCGTCTCGATCGGGGGACACCGCGTCTCGACGGCCGGGCACCTTGTCTTCAGCGGCTGGCACTTGGTCAGCGTGGCGGGACACGTTGTTTCGGCGGGCGGACACCGCGTTGTGCGGGCCGGACACTGGGTGCTGACCGTCGGGCACCGCGTTTCCACGACCGGACAGTAGGTCGGCCTGACGGCCGAGGCCGTGATGAAAGGCTGCGGGTTCGGTCCCGGCCCGTTCTGGGCCAAGACGGGCAAGGCCGACGCCAGAACAAGGCCGACACCCAGGGTACAGACCCAAACCGCACGTTTGGCTGCAGACATTGGGCACCTCCCGACACTGAGACCACCGCGACATGCAGACGAATCGCTGGCCAAGGGACCACCCCCACTCTAAGGCTAATTCTAACCCAAACTTGGTGTCCAGTCAAGTTGGCCGGCAGCAGATTTGGCCGAAAAAGACGGGAAACGCCGCACCTCGCTCCGGATGTACTCTCAGTCAAACGTGCCGCAGGGGCTGCATATTGCAGGGAAACGGCCTTTTGCGGGACGCCAGGAGAATCCGGTTTTGGCGTTCCGGCGGGAGGGCGTTATGGGAGAGCAAGAGGCCCGCCGACCGTCGGAGCAGCGGGTCACTGCGTGCGAAGGGCCGCGCCGACTGCGGCGTCGAGGGCCGCAAGGATGCGGGCCTGCATCTGGTCGGCCTGCTCGTGGGTCAGGGTGGCGTCGGGGCTCCGCAGCGTCAGCCTGACGGCCACGCTCTTCTTGCCGGCGGGCACCTGTTTGCCGCGGTACACGTCCACCGGTTCGAAGGACTCCAGTTCCAGGACCTCGGCGGCCGCCACGCCGCGTTCGACGTCGGCCCACGTGACGGCCTCGTTCACGACGAGGGCGAGGTCCCGCGTCATGGCGGGGAAATGGGGCAGGGGCTCGGCCGTCGGTTCGAGGTTGGCCGCCGCGACGAGCCGCTCGTAGAGGAGTTCCGCGACGACGGGCGGCTCATCGAGGTCGAACGCCTCGGCCGCCTCGTCGGTGGCCCGGCCGATCATGCCGACGGGCTCCGAGTCGAGCGTGATCTCGGCAGCCGCGCCCGGTTCCAGGTCGGGATAGCGGTCGGTGGCGGCGAAGGCGATGCGGCTGCCGAGACGCAGGGCGTCGAACACGGCCTCCAGCACGCCGCGAACGCCGGCGAAATCGTCGGGGGTTGCCAGGGCGAGCATCTGCTCTTCCTGCGGCAGGTCCTGCCCCTCGACGGGGATGAACCGTCTGGCGATCTCGAAGAGTCTGGCGTTCGCCTCGCCCGCGCCGCGGTTGACGCGCAGGCTCTCCATCACGCCCGAGGTGAGCGATTCACGAAGCGCGAGCGTTGTCCCGCGGCACGCGAGCGGCTCGGCCGTCACGTCGCTCGCGCGGAACCGCACCGCGTGGTCGCGGCCGGTGAACGAGAACGTGACCGCCTCGAAGTACCCCGCCGCCGTCAGGACGTGGCCGACCATCTCGCGGACGCGCTCGGCCTTCGAAGGGGCCGAGATGGTGATGGGCGTCTGGCGGCCCTCGGGAATCTTGTCGTAACCGTGGTGGCGGGCGACCTCTTCGATGAGGTCCACCTCGCGCTCCAGGTCCGGCCGCCAGGAGGGGACGCGGACGCGGATACGGTCGGCGGTCGCTTCGAGGACCTCGCACTGGAGGCGTGCGAGGATGTCGGCCGCCGTCTCGGCGGGGATCGCCAGGCCCAGCAGCGTCTCGATGCGCGGCACGCGCAGGATGAGTTCCGCCGGTTCGGGCAGCGGCTGACCGACCGTCACGACGCCCCGGGCCACCTGGCCGCCGGCGACCTCGACGATGAGCCCGCACGCCCGGCGGCTGGCCCGGTCGGTGCCGCACGGGTCCACGCGCCGCTCGAAGCGGAAACTCGAGTCGCTCATCATCACCAGGGCCCGCGACGTGTTGCGGATGCTCAAGGGATCGAAGACGGCTGCCTCGAGGAGGACGTCGGCCGTCGTATCGGAGATTTCGGTCTCGGCGCCGCCCATGACGCCGGCGAGGGCCACGGGGTGCGCCGAGTCGGCGATGACCAGGCGGTCGGGTGTCAGGTCGTGCTCGGTGTGGTCGATGGCGACGAAGTGCTCGCCGCTACCTGCGCGGCGGACGATGATCTGCGCCCCCTGGATGCCGGCAAAGTCGAAGGCGTGCAGCGGCTGGCCGGTCTCCATGAGGACGTAGTTCGTGACGTCCACGATGTTGTTGACCGGCCGCACGCCCACCGCTTCGAGGCGGCGGACGAGCCAGTCGGGGCTCGGGCCCACCGTCACGCCGCGGATGACGCGGGCCGTGTAGAGCGGGCACAGGTCCAGGTCCTCGATCTCGACGCGGACGGCGTCGGCGCACTTCTCCTTGGATTCGGGGAAGGAGACCTCCGGCAGGCGGACCTTGGTGCCCAGGGCGGCGGCCAGTTCGCGGGCGACGCCGACGTGGCCGAGACAGTCGGGCCGGTTCTGGGTGACCTCGACGTCGAGCATTCCGTCGCCATCGGGCAGGTCGTCGATGGAATCGACGTTCAGGCCGATCCCCGTGAGGACCTTCGCGGCCTCGACGTACCCGAGATCGGTATCGAGGTATTCCTTGAGCCAGTTGTAACTGACGTTCATGCCGGGTTCCTTGGCCGCCGTATCAGCGTATGCCGTCAGGCTGAACGGGCGATTATAAGTGGCGGGCGGGAAGCGTCAAGCAAAACGGCACGCATTGCGGATTGCGGATTTCGGATCGCGGATTGAACGGCAAGCGGCAACAGCCGGTTCCGAGCCGCGACCGCAAGGGAGCGGGGGTGGATTGAACGGCCAACGGCAACAGCCAGTTCCGAGCCGCGACCGTAAGGGAGCGGGGGTGGATTGAACAGCCAACGGCAACAGCCGGTTCCGAGCCGCGACCGCAAGGGAGCGGGGGTGGCACCCGCCGAGTGCGTGTTGAAACGGCGCTAATCCGCCGGCAGGTGCGTTTTCTGCGCGGCCCGGGCGCGGTCGAGGTAGTCGTCGAGCGTCTCGATCTCGAATTCGCGGATCATGTCGTGGACGGTCTTCGCGGGGTGCAGCGACGTCAGGAGATAGACCGCCTCGGGGCTGAACGTCTCGATCTTCACCAGCGGGCCGTACTTTTTCTTGAGGTCCGGTATGCGGCGGTTGTTGTAGTCGATGTGGACGACCTTCGTGTCGAGGTTGATGCGGGCGAAGATCGTGCGGCCGTATTGACTCGACTCGGCCAGGACGCGGCCCAGCGGATCGACGATGACGCCGTTCTCGCCCGGCACGCTGCTTGCGATGAAGCACTGGTTGCGGAAGGCGGCAGCCGGCACGCGGAACCCGCCGCGAAAGGCCGAGAGGAAACACAGGAGTTCCACGCCCTTCTTCTTGCACGCGTCCAGGAGTTCGGTGAAGTTCAGGTCGAAGCAGATGATGGCGCCGATGCGGCCGAAGTCGGTGTCGAAGGTCTTGGCTTCGTGGCCGGGCAGCACGCCGCCCTCCATCTCGCCGATGGTCGGGTACACCTTGTCGTAGTGCCATACGACGTTGCCGGCGCGGTCGAGGAGGATGGCGCTGTTGTAGCGTCCGCGCCCCTTGGGGTCCTTCCGCCAGGTGCTTCCGATGATGTAGGTCTTGTGCTGCTTTGCTTTGCGGCCGAGGAACGCGAGGATCGGCCCGTCGCCCGTCAGCGGTTCGGCCTTCTCGTTCTTCTCCTTGAGCGTGGCCGACTGCGGGGTGTTCTGCATGAAGCCCTCGGTCAGGAGGATGATGTCGGGCTTGTCGAGGGCCGCCGCGTCGATGAGCCGCTCCATGTCCTTCTCGCTCGCGCGGCTGGGGTGGCAGATGGACGAGACGCCGACGATGCGCCCGCCGGTCGTGCCGGCCGACCTCGCATCCTTCGGGGCGCCTGCGTCGGCCCCGTGCAAGGCCGGCGCTGCGCTCGCAGCCACGGTCGCCAGGCAGACGGCGAGGACCAGACGGCGGATCGTTCGGGATACGGTGGACATGGCGTGTTGCCCTCCGGGCCTCGCGGGCAGGCGCTGCCGCCTGACTATAGTCGAAGCGCCGGCCCCGGCAAGGGTTCTTCGTGGCGGGGGAGGATACCCGCTCGCTCGCGCTCGGATTGTGGTCGTGGGCGATAACCCAATCCGAGCCGCGAGCGCGAGCGAGCGGGCGCCGTTGCCGGTCGCGGCTCGGCGATCACTCGCGCTGGAGTTGTGCCGTGGCGTGGGCCGAGCGCTCCAGGGGCCACCTCGCGAAGGCTTCGATGGCGTGGTACTCGGGCAGGCCGAGGGCGTCGTAGAGCCGGGCGGTGGCCATGTTCCGCTCCTCGGCCCGCTGCCAGAACTCCCGCGCGTCGTACGGGCCGGGGAACATCGCCCGGTCCTTCTGGCTCTGGTGCCGGAAGATGGCGAACCGCTTGTGCCGCAACTCGTCCGGGGAGAGGGGTACCGCCATCTCGATTTGCTCGGGCGGCCACTCCTGCCACGCGCCGCGGTAGAGCCAGACCTCGGGCGCCGGGTGGCCGGCCGCCTGATACGCTTCGATGGCCGCCAAGGCCGCCTCCAGGCACAGCCGGTGGGTGCCGTGCGGGTCCGACAGGTCGCCTGCCGCGAAGAGGAGTTCGGGCCGGACCGCTTCGAGCAGCCGCCGCATGGCCTCGGTGTCGCCGGGTCCGATGTCGCGTTTCTGGACGGTGCCGGTGTCGTAGAACGGCAGTTCGAGGAAATGGGTCTGGTCTTCGGGCACGCCGCAGAAGCGGGCGGCATCGAGTGCCTCGCCGCGTCGGATGAGGGCCTTGATGGAGCGGACCTCCTCGGTGTCTACGTCGCCGGGGTTCTTGCGCCGCAGGAACCGGTCGATGTGCTGCTCGGTGGCGGCCGTCTGCTCGGGCGTCAGGCCGAAGATGCGGTTGAAGCCGGTCACGAAGTCGGCGTAGCGTTCGACGTCGTGGTCGAAGACGCTCAGGTAGCCGCTCGTCATGTAAGCGACGTGGACCTCGTGTCCCTGCTCGACGAACCGCGTGAGTGTGCCGCCCATACTGATGACGTCGTCGTCGGGGTGCGGGCTGAGGACAAGGACGCGTTTGCCGGGTTCCCTGCCTCCCGGCCAACCGGTGATGGTGCCCATCAGGTGCCGGAAGACCGTGAGGTTGACGTGGTACGCCCCGCCGCCCCCGCTCGCGAGGTCGCCGAGGTCGTTCTCGCCGTAGTCCTCGTCGGTCAATTTCAGGATGGGCTTTTCGAGCCGGCCGGCGAGCCAGATGACGGCCCGGCGCTGGAGGACCTCGTCCCACTCGCACGGGCCGAGCAGCCAGGGCGTGGCGAGGCGTGTGAGGTCGGCGGCGGCGGCTTCGTCGAGGTAGAACGCGGCGTCGTTGTGCTCCTGGAGGAACGAGGCGGCCACGGCGGTCGAGACGTCGCCCTCGACGGCGCGGCGGACGATGGGGGCCTTGTGTTCGCCGAACGCGAGGAGCCGCACCCGCCGGGCCTCCAGGATGGTCGCGATGCCCATCGTCAGGGCCAGTTCCGGCACGTTCTCTTCGCCGAAGAAGTCGGCCGCCGCGTCTTTGCGGGTGACCGTGTCGAGACGGACGCGGCGCGTGCGGCCAGCTCGCTTGGAGCCCGGCTCGTTGAATCCGACGTGTCCGATGCGTCCGATGCCGAGGATCTGGAGGTCGATGCCGCCGGCCTGCCGGATGGCCTCTTCGTATTCGGCGCAGTGGGTCTCGATGTCCGCTTCGGCAACCGTGCCGGAGGGAATGTGGATGTTCTCGGGCTGCACGTTGACGAAGCGGAAGAAGTTCTCGTGCATCCAGGCGTGGTACGACTGGAGCGCCTTCGGGTCGATGGGCCAGTACTCGTCGAGGTTGAAGGTGACGACGCCGGAGAAGTCGAGGCCCTCCGCGTCGTTCAGGCGCGCCAGTTCCTTGTAAACGTTAAGCGGCGTGTGGCCGGTGGCCAGGCCCAGGACGGTGGGGCGATCGTCGGCGTTGTGCTCGGTGATGAGTTCAGCGATCTCGCGCGCCACGGCCCGCGAGGCGGCCTTGTCGTCGCGGCAAATCCTGACCGGTACGTGTTCGGTGGCCATGCGTCACCTCATTCTTCGCAGCGCTGCGGAACCCTCCAGGCTAGGGACGCAGCACGGGTGTGTCAACAGAAACGGCGTTCGCCGTAACGCCTCAGTTGCCGGTGGGGTCAGTGTGCCGCAATCTGAGCCGCGCCCGCGAGGAAGCGGCCGCTCCCTGGCGGTCGCGGCTCTGCGACGACGCGCGCCGGCCAGGCCTGTGCCAGGCGCTTTACTTCTACCTGCCGAACGCCTATCCTTAGCGCTCCTTCCGGACGCTGGGGGGCAACGGGAACCAGGGACGAGGACACGCCATGGTTGACCTGGAGAAAGTGGAAGCGGCCACGCGGCTGTTGCTCGAAGGTATCGGTGAGGACCCCGCGCGAGGCGGGCTCGTGGAGACGCCCCGGCGCGTGGCCCGCATGTGGCAGGAACTCGTGGTCGGCATGGACCAGACGGCCGAATCCATCGTCAAGGCCATCCCGCTCGAAGAGTACGACGAGATCATCCTCCTGCGCGATATCCCCTTCGTCAGCGTGTGCGAGCACCATCTTGTGCCGTTCATCGGCAGGGCCCACGTCGCCTACCTGCCGGCCGAGGGCAAGGTGACGGGCCTCTCGAAACTGGCCCGCATCGTTGAGATGGAGGCCCGCAAACTCCAGGTCCAGGAACGCATGACCACGGCCATCGCCGACGACATCGTGAAGACGCTCGATGCGCGCGGCGTGATGGTGGTGGTCGAGGCCGAGCACCTGTGCATGACGATCCGCGGGGCGCACAAGCCCGGCACCGTAACGGTCACGAGCGTGGTGCGCGGCCTGTTCCGCGAGAATCAGGCGACGCGGGCCGAGGCGCTCGCCCTGCTGGCAGGTGGCCGGCGGCCGTCCGGATAACGCTACCACGCTACGTTTCGCGCGGCGGCCTTCCCCGGCCGCCGCGAAGCCGGTTTACGCCTGTTCCTGGTGGCCTGGGAAGGCCACCAGGCGGACAAGAAGGTGAAGCAGCGTTGTAGCCATAAGCGGCTGGAAGTAGCCGCGCTCTGGCGCAGAACAGCATCCACGGCCACGCATACTGCCGCGTGACCGTGCCACCCCACGGGCAACATGATCGAAGGGTGAACCCATGGCCGATCCGCGCGTGAACCGGTTGGCGAAGGTCCTGGTCCGGTACAGCCGCAAGGTAAGGCGCGGCCAGACGGTGCTCGTCGCGGGCCCGTCGGCCGCCGAGCCGCTCATCCTGGAAGTCGGCCGCGAGGTCCTCCGCGCCGGCGGGCATCCGATGTACCGGATGACCCCGGACCGCGCCGAGGAGGTTTTCTACGCCGAGGCCGCCAAGGCGCAACTCGCGTTCCTGCCGAAATCGACGATGGCCGCCGCCCGCGAGGCCGACCATTTTCTCCGTATCATCGCCGACACCAACACGCGGGCCCTGTCGGGCGTGGACCCGAAGAAGCAGGCCCTCGTGACGCGGTCGCGGCGCCGGCTCCAGGACCTCGTGCTCCGCAGAAATGAGTGGACGGTGACGCTCTTTCCGACGGCGGCCTACGCCCAGGACGCCGGCATGGGCCTGGAGGAATTCGAGACGTTCGTTTACAGCGCCACGCGCGTGGACAAGCGCGACCCCGTGGCCGAGTGGAAGAAGATGAAGGCGTTCCAGCAGAAGGTGTTGCGCCGGTTGCGGCGCGCCGACCGCATTCGCATCGTCGCGCCCGACACCGACGTGGTGATGCGCGTCAAGGGCCGGCGGTTCCTGGCCTCCCACGGGTCGCACAACATGCCGGACGGCGAGATCTTCACCGGCCCCGTCGAGACGAGCGCCGAGGGGCACATCCGCTACACGTACCCCGTGTGCTATCGCGGCAAGGAAGTGGTGGACGTGCGACTGGAGTTCGAGAAGGGCAAGGTCGTCAAGGCGACGGCGGCCAGAAACGAGGCGCTTCTGAAGACCATGATCGACACAGACGCCGGCGCCCGGCGGCTGGGCGAACTGGGCATCGGCACGAACTACGGCATCTCGCGGTTCGTCAAGAGCATCCTGTTCGACGAGAAGATCGGCGGGTCGGTGCACCTGGCCCTCGGACGCAGTTACGAGGCGACAGGCGGCAGGAACCAGTCGGCCATCCACTGGGACATGATCTGCGATCTGCGCGACGGCGGACGCATCGAAGTCGATGGCCGCATCCTGCAGGCCGACGGCAGGTTCAGGTTGTAGCGATGACCGCCCACGCGGATAGCACGGAACGGCTGGCGGCGTTGCGATCGATGCTCGCCCCGTGCCATCTGTGCCCGCGCACCTGCGGCGTGGATCGTGCGGCGGGCGAGCGCGGCTTCTGCGGCGCGGGGGCCTGTGCCGTCGTCGCCAGCGCGGGGCCGCATTTCGGTGAAGAGTCGTGCCTCGTGGGCCGCGGCGGCAGCGGAACCATCTTCCTGGCCGGGTGCAACCTGGGCTGCGCCTTCTGCCAGAACTTCGACATCAGCAGCCGGGTCGCCGGCGAGGAGATGGACACGGCGGCGCTGGTCCGCCTCATGCGCGGCCTGGAGGCCCGCGGCTGCGAGAACATCAACTTCGTCACGCCGACGCACGTCACGCACGCCGTTGCGGAGGCGATTGCCGAAGCCCGTGAGGCCGGGTTGTCGATCCCCATCGTCTGGAATTCAAGCGGCTACGAATCGGCCGAGGTCCTGCGGCTCTTGGACGGGCTGGTCGAGATCTACATGCCCGATTTCAAGTTCAGCCGGTCCGAGAGCGCCCAGCGGTATTGCCGCGCCCCGGACTACCCGGACTGCGCCCGGGCGGCGCTGGCCGAGATGCACCGCCAGGTCGGCGACCTGGTCGTCGAAGACGGCGTGGCTCGGCGGGGCCTGTTGGTTCGGCATCTCGTGATGCCGGGCGGAAGCGATGAGAGCCGCGAGATCCTCACGTTCCTCGCCTCCCTCTCGCCGCACACGTTTGTGAACGTGATGGGTCAGTACCGTCCCGCGGGGAAGGTGCGGGGTGCGGCAGCGTGCGGCACGTTTGCCGCCATCGCCCGCCCGCCGACGCCCGACGAGATCCTCGACGCCCGCCGCTGTGCCCTCACCCTCGGCCTCCGCCTGGACAGGCGCCCGTGAGTGGTGGCGCGCGTGAGCCCGGGCCGTTCTTTGTTTGACGGCACCACCGAGCGGGGGTATAGTCGCGTGTTCCTCATCGACGGGCCACACGTTCAGGAGGGGGTGAGTGTGTGCGGCCAGGGCCGAGCCTGCCCGCTCTAACACGACTCGTCCGGACTCATTACGCTGAAGGGATGCGCCGGCCACCGCCGATGTAAAGGTGTACTCTGTTGGCGTTGGGGGGCGCCGCGTGCGGCCCTGGGCCGTATCGGTAACCGAGGGGACGAAGCGCGTATGGCGACCGAGAGCGACACGCCGCTCGTGCCGAAGCAGTACGCCCCCGCGCTGCGCCATACGTACATTGCGGCGGTGCATGTCCTGTTGTTCGTCTTCTCGTTCTGGTTGGCCTACGGTCTTCGGTACGAGTTTCACATCCCTCCCGCCTGGGCGCCGATTGTTGACACCGAGCCGGTCCTGCCCACCGACGTGCGCATCCCCGAAACCGTCTGGGACAACTTCCATGAACTGCTGATCTTCGTCCTCGTCGTGAAGGTCCTGGTGTTCGGCTATTTCCGGCTGTATGCGGGATGGTGGCAGTACGTCAGCATCCAGGACCTGGTCGAGACATTCAAGGCCAGCCACATCTCGACGGCCATCATCCTGGGCGGCGTGTACGTCTGCAAGGCGCTGCGCGCCTACGGAGCGATCACCGCCGCGGTCGAGGTGCCCGACACCGTCCTGATCATCGACTGGGCCGCCACGATTGCGCTGGTTGGCGGAATGCGGTTCCTGGTGCGCATCATCCGGGAAGGGTCGCGCCCGGTCAGTCCGGCCGGGCTCACACGGGTTCTGATCATCGGCGCCGGCAACGCCGGCGAGGGTATCCTGAGGGAACTGTACCGCCTGCCGGTCGAGAAGTACCACGTGGTCGCTTTCATCGACGACGATCCGCGCAAGCGCGGCATCCGGATCCACGGCGTGCCGGTGCTCGGCGACGTGAGCGAGTTGGCCGAGGTCGCACAGCGGCAGAACGCCGAGGAAGTCATCATCGCGCTGCCCCGACCCACGCGGGATCAACTCCGGCGCGTTATTGAAGTCTGCAAGGGCCAGCGGCTCACGTTCCGCATCGTGCCCGGGGTGGCCGACCTGATCGACGGACGGGCCGACGTCGGCCGCCTCCGCGAGGTGGACATCAACGACCTCCTCGGCCGCGACCCCGTCCAACTCGATACCGAGAACATCGGCCGTTTCCTCGCGGACAAGGTCGTGCTTGTCACGGGCGCGGGCGGGTCCATCGGGTCCGAAATCTGCCGCCAGATCGTCGCGTTCCGTCCCAAACGCCTCGCGCTTCTCGAACAGGCCGAGAACAACCTCTTTTACATCGACCGTGAACTGCGGACCGCCAGTCCCGATCTCGACGTCGTTCCCATCATCGCCGACGTCTGCGACCGACAGCGCATCGAAGACGTCTTCGACCGGTACAAGCCCGACGTGGTCTTCCATGCGGCGGCGCACAAGCACGTGCCGATGATGGAAGTGAATCCCGGCGAGGCCATCAAGAACAACGTCTTCGGATCCAAGAACGTGACCGACATGGCCCTGAAGGCGGGCGCCGAGGCCTTCGTCCTCATCTCCACCGACAAGGCCGTCAACCCCACCAGCGTCATGGGATGCACCAAACGCATTACCGAGATGTACTGCCAGAGCCTTTCGGGCGGAAAGGACGACGGCCGAACCAAGTTCGTCATCGTCCGGTTCGGCAACGTCCTCGGCTCGGCCGGCAGCGTGGTGCCCATCTTTCGCGAGCAGATTGCGCACGGCGGGCCGGTCACCGTCACCCATCCCGAGATGCGGCGCTACTTCATGACGATCCCCGAAGCGACCCAACTCGTCATCCAGGCCGGCGCCATGGGCAAGGGCGGGGAGATCATGCTGCTCGACATGGGCATACCCGTCAAGATCGTGGACCTGGCACGCGACATGATCACCCTGAGCGGCTTCCGGCCCGACGTGGACATCCGAATCGAGTTCCTCGGGGTCCGTCCCGGCGAGAAACTCTTCGAGGAACTCCGCACCGGCAGCGAGGACATCCTCCCAACCCACCACGAGAAGATCTTCATCTGGCAGAACCGTGGCTCTGCCAGGGAGGAGGTCGAGCAGGCGCTCGCGCGGCTCATGACCGTTACCAACGGCGCATCGCCCGACCAGGTCCACGCGGTTCTCAAGAGCGTCGTTCCCGAATACGAGCCCGGCCCTGAACCGGTTGCGCCGTCGCGCCCGGCCCTGTCCGCCTGACCGTTTTCGTTGGCCCTCCCCCCGACCCGTCTCTATAATCCCGGCTTCGCGTGCACAGTAGCCGCCGCCCTCGCCGGGGGGTATGCCTTCGAGGGCGAGAGGAATCACCGATCGGACGGACCGTTGCCATGCGCGTGCTTGCAACCGGGGGCGCAGGATTCCTGGGGTCACATCTGGCCGAGCGTCTCGTCGCCGACGGCCACGAGGTGGTCTGTCTCGACGACCTCTCCAGCGGCCGCCGGCGCAACATCGACCACCTGGCCGACTCCGGCCGGTTCACGTTTCTCGAGTGCGACGTCGTCGAGCCGCTCCCCGACTGCGGGTCGTTTGATTGGGTGTTTCACCTCGCCTCGCCGGTGTCTCGCCACGTGGAGCGGCCGATCGCGACGCTCCGCGCGGGCGCCGAGGGCACACGCCGCGCCCTCGACCTGGCGGCCGGGTGCGGGGCCGTCTTTCTGCTGGCGTCCACGAGCGAGGTCTACGGCGACCCCCAGGTCCATCCGCAGGTCGAGACGTACGTCGGTCACACGAGCCCCGTGGGTCCGCGTTCCTCGTACAACGAGGCCAAGCGGTTCGCCGAAGCGCTGACGGTGGCCTACGCGCGGCGGCGCGGCCTGTCGGTCCGCATCGCGCGCATCTTCAACACGTACGGCCCGCGGATGCGGCCGGACGACGGCCGCGTCGTCCCGACCTTCGTCACGCGGGCGCTCGAGGGCCGGCCGCTGCCCGTTTTCGGCACGGGCGAGCAGACGCGCAGTTTCTGCTACGTCTCCGACATGGTCGAGGCCCTCGTGCGCCTGGCCGCGTCGGATGGCGACCGGCCGGTCAACCTCGGCAATCCCGATGAGGTCCGGATTCTGGACCTGGCGCGCGAGATCATCGAACTGACCGCCTCGGCCAGCGAGATCGCGTTCGCCCCGCTGCCCGAAGACGACCCCCTGCGCCGCCGGCCGGATATCGACCTGGCACGCCGCGCTCTGGCATGGGAACCGACCGTCTCACGCCGCGAGGGGCTCCAGCGCACCATCGCGTATTACCGGGAGGAGGAACCGCTGGAATGAACGTCTTCGTCACCGGCGGTGCCGGCTACATCGGAAGCCACGTCGTCCGCCTGCTCCTTGAGGCGGGGCACCGCGTCCGGGTGTACGACAACCTCTCGGAGGGCCACCGGGCGGCCGTCCCGGCCGACGTGCTCTTCGAAGGCGACCTGATGGACGACGCGCGGCTGGCCGAGGCCCTGGCCGGCGGGTTCGACTGCGTCATGCACTTCGCCGCACACTGCTACGTCGGCGAGAGCATGGAGGATCCCGAGAAGTACTATCGCAACAACGTGGTCGGGAGTTTGCACCTGGCGTCGGCCATGCGGAAGGCGGGCGTCGGCAGGATCGTCTTCTCCTCGACCGCCGCCACCTACGGCGTGCCGCGCGAGGTCCCCATTCCGGAAGATCATCCGCAGCAGCCCATCAACGCGTACGGGCAGACGAAACTCGACTTCGAGCGCGTCCTTGAGTACTACGCCGGCGCGTACGGCCTGGGGTATGCCGCCCTTCGGTACTTCAACGCCGCCGGCGCCGCACCCGATGCGGCGATCGGCGAGGACCACGACCCCGAGACGCACCTCGTGCCGATCGTCCTCGAGGTCGCCCTCGGACAGAGGGAGCGCGTCGAGATCTTCGGGACGGACTATCCCACGCGCGACGGCACGTGCATCCGCGATTACATCCACGCCTGCGACCTCGCGCAGGCCCACGTCCTGGCGATGGAGGCGATCCGGCCGGGCAGGGGCCTCGCGTTCAACCTCGGCAACGGCAGCGGCTACTCCGTGCGCGAAGTCATCGAGGTCGCCCGGAAGGTGACGGGCCACGCGATCCCCGCCGTCGAGTCGCCCCGTCGCCCCGGCGACCCGCCCGAACTGGTCGCTTCGAGCGCCAAGATCACGCGCGAACTCGGCTGGAAGCCCCGGTTCCCCGACCTCCAGACCATCATCGAGACCGCCTGGCGCTGGCACCAGTCGCACCCCGACGGCTACGGCGACTGACGTCTTTCTCCGAGCCCCGACCTCCTGGTCGGGGACACGTTCCGCCTTGCCCGTAGGAGCACCGCATGGCCTGCCCCCCCCCGCCGGTTTGACACGCCGCCAATCGTGCGTTATACTCCCGCGAGCATCACGCTTGGGGGAGGGGATATCCGTGCGATTCTTGCGAGGGGTGGCCTTTGCGCTGGCGGTGCTCGTGTGTCTCGCCGGGGCGTCCGCCGGCCGGGCGGCGTTCGTGCCTTGGAACCCGCTTGTGGGCGATTCGTGGATCATCGAGACGCCCACTGACCCGAAACTTCCCATGCACACCGTCAACGCCGGCGACTACGAGATCGGTTTCGATCAGGCCAGGAACGATGGCAGCGGGCGCGGCCTGAAGGCCCTGACGTTCTCGTGCGGCGGCCCGGACACCGGGCACCTGGTTTCCGCTACGCTCGCCGGCCGGTTCGCGGTCACCAACACCGGCGACAACCGGACCTTCGCCGACCTGGTGCTGCTCGTCGCCATCGACGCGCCGGCGCTGCCCGGCGGGTTTGCCATGTCGCTTGGGGTGGCGGGGCAGGCCGCGTACGCCTTTGACGCCGTGGCGGACTTCGGTTACTACGACCATCCGACCTGGGACGCGGGCCGGCCCAGCGGGTACTACTCCGAAACCACGCCGACGGGCGCCCCGCTGGCGCACGCCTTCGACTCCGGCATGGTCACGGTGTGGGCCGCCCAGGGCGTGAACGTCGGGCCGCTCGGCGGGTCGGTCGCCTTCGACTACGTCTTCACGGACCTGCCCGGCGCGGCCGTCTTCAGCGTGTACGGTCTGACCTCCGGCAGGGACTTCATTTATCACACGAACCGGTCGGT
>DATKXP010000566.1:0-6648 GCA_035529015.1 Phycisphaerae bacterium
TATCGGCGGCGGCAGACGAGAAATCAAGGCGAAAGCACCATGGCCCGCGGCAGCGCAGGGCCGGCAGTCAGCCTTGGCTGCGCCGCCCTTCAACGGAACCGTGCGCGGCCGGCACAGCCTCTTCCGGAAGACCGTTCCCACACAATCACGGGCTTCCGACGGTCCACCCATTTGACTTCCGCCCGTTTGGGCGTACTATACTAGCGTCGGAGGAGTGCAAAGGGGCCGGAAGGAGAGTGTGCGCCTGCGTTGCTGCCCTTGGGGGGTAGCCGGGGGTGCCTGGGAGTCCATGCGAGGGGTCACAGTCCAACTCGGTGCGGCGTGGCTGGTGGGGACGGCTGTCTGCGTTTTCCTGTCGGGGTCCGCGTTCGGCCTCGTCCTGCATCCCGAGGATGACGATCCCCCGCCCGTCAGGCCGCTCGACGCGGCGGTCGGCCGGTGGGTGGACAACGCATCCTGCGTCCCGGTGGGGCCGAATTACGTCATCACCACCCGGCATCAGCGCTGGGAGTTGGACAGGCCCGTCTGGATCGACGGCGTCGAGTACAGGACCGCCGAGATCTTCAACCACTACGAAGCCGACCTCCGCGTCGTACGCATCGCCCTGCCCGACGGCCAGAACGCCGACCTCAGTTACTACATCCCCCCTTACACCGGCACGCAGGAACGACACAAGACGGTGGTGATCGGCGGCTACGGCATGGGACGCGGGGACCCGCTCGAAACCCCCCTTGGCGTCACCTACGGCTACACATGGGCGGTCTCCCCCAATGATACGCTACGCTGGGGCGCGAACCGCGTCGAAGGCTCCAGCAGCGTCATGACGGCCGACTACGCGACAGACATCCTCACAGCCGGCTTCGACGCTCCCACAAGCGCCGCCTACCGCGACCACGAGGCCGCACCGGCCGCCTATGATTCCGGAGGCGGGTGGTTCATCGACATCAGCGGCAACGGCGACTGGCGCGTTGCCGGCCTGACCCGCGCCGTCGAGCACGGCCCGCCCACCAACCAGACGTGGTTCAGGAACAGCGTGACGGGGCAGTTCGACCCGGATTACCTGGATGCGGTCCGCGTCGGTTCCTATGCCCAGTGGATCAACGGCGCCATAAGCCCCTCCGTCTGGAACGTGGACGCCTCCGGCAACTGGGCCGATCTCGCCAACTGGTCGTCGGGCGTGCCCGATGCGCCGAGCACGTGGGCCGTCCTCGGCGACGCCATCGCCGACGACCGGACCGTCACCCTCGATGCCGCGGTTACCCTCGGCACCCTGCGCATCGACTCGGGCAACCGTTACACGGTTCAGGGAACCGGCAGCCTGGTATTCGACGTTCCCAACAGCGCGGCCGGCATCGAGGTCAACCGGCAGGGATCACCGTCGTTCCACGGGGCCCATGTGATCGGCGTTCCCATCGCGCTGGCGGTCCCCCTGGTCCTGAACACCCGATCAGACGGAGACCTCACCCTCGCCGGCGCCATCTCCGGCCCGGAGACCGTCACGAAACGCGGCGAAGGGACGGTCATCCTCGCGGTCGCCAACACCTTCTCCGACGGGCTGGTCATCGAGGAAGGCACCGTTCGCGCCACCGACCCTGCGGCGCTCGGCCCCGGCGAAGTCGTCCTGGACGGCGGCTCGCTCGACTTGCGTAGCGACACCGACGCCGCGTTTGCAGGCGTCGTCACGACCAAGGCGGACGCGGCCATCCACGTGCAGCCCGTGACAACGGGTTCGGAACACACCCTCTCGTTTGACCAGTTCAACGCGCAAAGCAGCCACACGCTCACGATCACCGGCACCGACGGCTACTGCCTGGGCGTGAGCGGCATGACCACCTTCAACGGCGTGCCGGGCACCGTGACCGTGGACACCGCCTCGGCGGACCTTGCACTGGCCGGAGGGCTCTTCTTCGCCAGCGGCGCGATCACCAAGACCGGCCCACGCGAGATGGCCATCGCCGGGGCACAGTCGTACGGCAACGGCATGGTGATGCGTATCGAGGACGGAACCGTCAGGTTCGATTCCGACGCCGGGCCGGGCGGGCAGGACAACCTGACGGTCCGCGTGGTGGCCCCACCGGCTGCGGTCGAGTTCGGAGCCACGCAGCACGTGGCGGGGTTGGAGATCGCCGACGGCGCTGCCCGCGTCCTGGCGGGCACCGGCAGCCTGCTGGTCACCCGAGCCCTGTCGATCGACCAGGCCGACGCGCACCTGGACCTGGCCGACGGCGCCATGATCCTCGACTACACCGGACCCAGTCCCATGCCGCAGGTCACCGACTGGATCCGGTCCGGGCTCAACGCGGGTGCCGGCTGTTGGGACGGCAACGGCATCGTCTCCAGCGCTGCCGCCACAGACGCTCAGACCTTGACAGCCGTCGGTGTTCTCGACAACGCCGACGCGAACTATGGCGGCCGCGCCTCGTTTCTGGGGGAGGATGTTGACGCGACGTCCATCCTGGCGCGATGGACGTGGTGGGGCGACGCTGACCTCGACGGGGTCGTGGACTCCAACGATTACGACAGGATCGACAACGCATGGGTCCGGTGGACCAAGGAGGGGTTGGTGCCCGACGGCGGCTTCCGCTGGGCCGTCGGCGACTTCACCTACGACGGAACCATCGACTCCAACGATTACGACCTGATCGACCGGGCGTGGATGATGCAGACGGAGCCGCTGCCCGCTGCGAGCGATTCATCCCACGCCTTTGCCCTGCCGCAGGAGATGGACCTCGGCATCGACGTTGCGTCCACCTTTGGGACGGTTCCTGAGCCGGCCACCGTCGGCCTGCTGGGTCTGGCCGCCGTCGCCTTGGTCGCGAGGCGCCGCCGCTGAAACACGCCGCGCCGGCTGCGCGGTGCCTATCAGGCGAGCGATGCCGACAGCACATCCGCAATCCGCTCGGCCGCACGACCGTCCCACTTCTCGGGCGTCCCGCACGTGAACGCCTCGCGGGCGACCACGTTGCGATAGGCGGCCAGAATCCGCTCCGGGTCGGAACCCACCACCTGGTTGCACCCGACGTCCACCGTCACGGGGCGTTCGGTGTTCTCGCGCAGCGTGAGGCACGGCACCTTGAGAATCGTGGCCTCTTCCTGGATGCCGCCCGAATCGGTCAGGATCAGCCGCGCCTCGGCCATCAGCGCCAGGAACTCCAGGTACCCGAGCGGCTCCAGCAGCCGGATCCCGCCGAGACGGTCAGCGTTCTCGTCCTCCAGCAAGCCGAAGCGGAGCATGGTCTTGCGGGTCCGCGGATGGACGGGGAAGACGACCGGCAGGTCATCGGCGATCTGCCCGATGGCGCCCATCAATCGCGTGAGCGTCTCGGCATCGTCCACGTTGCCCGGACGGTGGAGCGTCAGGGGAACGTAGCCGCGCGCATCAAGGCCCAGCCGCTCCAGCACGCCGCACCCGCGCGCCGCCTCCAGGTTCCCGAGCAGGGCGTCGATCATGACGTTGCCGACGAAGTGGACCTTCTCCTCCGGCACGCCCTCGCGGAGGAGGTTCTCGACGCCGCTCGGCTCGGTCACGAAGAGGAAGTCGCTGATGGCATCGGTCAGCACCCGGTTGATCTCTTCGGGCATGCGGCGGTCGAAACTCCGCAGCCCTGCCTCAACGTGCGCGACGGGAACCTGCATCTTGGCCGCCACCAGGGCGCAGGCGATGGTCGAGTTCACGTCGCCGACGACCAGGACGAGGTCGGGCTTGTGCGTCTCGACGACCGGCTCGAACCGCGCCATGATCTCGGCCGTCTGGGCGCCGTGGCTGCCGGACCCCACCTCCAGGTTGACGTCGGGCCGCGGAATGCCCAACTGCTCGAAGAAGACGTGGCTCATCCGGTCGTCGTAGTGCTGGCCCGTGTGGACGAGGACCGCCGCCATCCCGGGCCGCTTTGCGAACGCCGCCATCAGCGGTGCGATCTTCACGAAGTTCGGCCGCGCCCCCGCCACGTTCAGAATCGTGATGGTCCCGCCCTGGCCCACGTCTGCCGTCCTCCAGCCTCAGCCTGCCTCGATCCTCGAACCCAGCCGCGGCGAAAGTAAGTGAACCCGCCAGGGCAGGCAAGCCTTTTCCCCGCCAGGCCAACCGGCGGGTGTGGCAACGATTTCTGGCTCGATGCAACATGGTCGCGGGCATTAGGTTGTCATTCTGAGCGAAGCGAAGAATCTCGCCGTGGTCTTTGTCGTGTTACGCTGGCTGAAACGGACTCACGGCGAGACCCTTCGCCCCCGCTTTGCGGGGGCTCAGGGTGACAAATGCGGACCCACACGCGCCGCCAGAAAAACTTGCCACACCCCAACCGGCACGCCGGCGCGTAGCCACACCGCAGGCCGGGTGGCACGGCAGGTGCGAAGGGCGGCCGTGTTGGAGACCGGGTGCCCACGGCCGCGGCTGCGCCGCTGCCGTGCCACCCGCGCTAAACACGTACAAGCGTGGCCATGCCACCCGAGGGGACCGCAGGTCAGCCGGCGAGGCACTCCCTCAACCCGTCGATCGCCTGCAATTCATCGAGGTGGCCGATGACGTGGTCGGGCGTGCACGACGGATCGGCTTCGGCCCGGGCGAACTTCGCGCCCGGACGAACGATCCGCACCGTCGTCCACCCCAACTGTTTCGGCGCCGGGAAATCCAGCGCCGGGTTGTCCCCCACCATCGCGGCCGGTCCCTCGAAGCCGATGCGCTGCTGAACCAGCCGAAACGCCGCCGCGCTCGGCTTGATGCCGCCCGGCCCGAGGTCGTGCGTGAAGACGACCTCGCGAAAATACGGGGCCAGACCGACGCAAGCCAGTTTCGCCCGCTGCGTCGGCCCGTGCCCGTCCGTGATGAGGGCAAGCGGCAGGCGGCGGCTCCACAACTCTAGCGCCGGCTCGGCGTCCGGGTACGCGGCCAGGTCAACCGGCAGGCTGCGGTACAGGGCCACCAGTTCGCGGATGACCCCCTCCTCGGG
Organism: Phycisphaerae bacterium; assembly: GCA_035529015.1. Classification (GTDB taxonomy): domain Bacteria; phylum Planctomycetota; class Phycisphaerae; order FEN-1346; family FEN-1346; genus JAUVZF01. The sequence goes on from DATKXP010000566.1 coordinate 4,947, forward strand.
CGCCACGCCCGCCCGTTCCAGCACCGTGTCGAAGACGTTGGTCCGCAGGTCCGCCTCGTAACACGTCACCAGTTCGCGCTCGAAGTCGATCTGCGGCCCGTACCGTTCCTCCAGCCGCCGGGCGACGGCGGCCAGCCGCGCAAGCACGAACTCACGCTCCGGGCAGAGCGTGTCGTCCATGTCGAAGATAAGGCATTCGACCATGTGCAGGTTCGCGCCTCCCGATTCATGCTCCAAGGCTACCTTCGTTTCCTTCCCGCCTGGTGGCCTTCCCAGGCCACCAGGAAGAGACGTCAGTGGCGTTCGCGGCGGCCTAGGAAGGCCGCCGCGCGGGAAGTAGCATTGCAGGATTCGCCTCACTCCGCCGGCAGCGGTTCCACGAGCGCCGCCACGTGTGCCGCGACGCTGCGACCCAGGGCGTCGAGGTCGTATCCCCCCTCCAGGACGCTGACGACGCGACCACCGGCCGTCCGATCGGCAAGGCGTCGGATGCGGCGGGTGGCCTCGGCATACGCCTCTTCGGTCAGCCGCAGACCGGCCAGCGGATCGTCGCGATGGCCGTCGAAGCCGGCGGAGATGAACGTGAACTGCGGTTCGAACTCCCCGGCCGCCGCCAGGCCATCGTCCAGCGCGGCCAGGAACTCCTCGTCACCCTCGCCGCAGGAGAGCGGATAATTGAGCGTGGTCCCTTCGCCGGTGCCCTCCCCCGCATCGCCGGCCGCTCCCGTCCCGGGGTAGAACGGCCACTGGTGCGTCGAGACGTACATCACGTCGCCGTCGCCGTAGAAGATGGCCTGCGTCCCGTTGCCGTGGTGGACGTCCCAGTCGATGATGAGGACGCGGCCGACACCGCACACGCCCCGAGCGTACCGCGCCGCGACCGCCACGTTGTTGAAGAGGCAGAACCCCATCGACCGGTCGCGCAAGGCGTGGTGCCCCGGCGGCCGCACGGCACAGAAGGCACTCGACACGCCGCCGTCCATCACGGCATCGACGGCCGCACACACGCCACCCGCCGCCACCTGCGCCGCCTCCGCCGACGCCGGGCAGGCGTACGTGTCGGCGTCGAACCAGACGATGCCGCCCGCGTCGGCCGTGCGTCGGACCCGCTCGACGTGCTCGGGCGAGTGGACCCGCGCCAGGTCCGCGTCGTCGGCAGGCCGGGCGGGAATCGGCGTCAAACGCTCCCACAGGCCTGCTTCCGTCAGGGCCTCGCGCGCGGCAACCAGCCGCGCCGCCCGTTCCGGATGGCCCGGCGCGTCGTGGGCAAGGTATCGCTCGTCGTAAACGATGCCGACCGTCATGGCGCCGGCGCCGGCGGCTGAGGTCCGGGCGGCTGCGAGCCGCCGTGCCACCCTTTCAGGTGCTCCAACTCACGGAGGATCGGCCACCGGCCGAACGCAAGGACGAACGCCATGACGACGTCCATGATGGGGATGAGCATCAAGAGGCCCAGCGCCCCGGCGTACCCCGCCTTCGCAAAGATCTTCCAGCAGACGACGGCCTTGACCACGGTCCAAACGAGCCCGAGGAACAGGATCAGAAGCACCGCGATAATGCCGGCGATGGAGGCAATGGCCTCTTCCTCGCCCGACCCATGAAACACCATGTGCGATTCCATGCCGACTCCTTTCGCGTTCGACGCGGGACGGATTCTGCCCGCTTATACTATCGGACCGGACGCGGTATTCGAGGAATAAGT
>DATKXP010000567.1:0-10693 GCA_035529015.1 Phycisphaerae bacterium
AACGACCCGGCGACGGAGAAGTGCGTGCACCCGGTGGCGATGGAGGAAGTGGTGGCCGACAAGGGCTACCACAGCAACGCGACGATGACGGAACTTGAGGGGATGGAGATTCGGAGTTACGTCAGCGAGCCGGACCGGGGCGAGCGGGACTGGGAGGACCAGGCCGAGGCGCAGCGGGCGGTGTATGCGAACCGGCGACGGATTCGAGGCGTGCGTGGGCGGCGGCTGATGCGGAAGCGCGGTGAGGTAATCGAGCGAAGCTTCGCGCACTGTTACGAGACGGGCGGGATGCGTCGGACGCACCTTCGCGGGTCTGGCAATATCCTCAAACGACTGCTGGTGCACGTGGCCGGGTTCAACCTCGGGCTGGTGATGCGCTCGTTGGTGGGGATCGGCAAGCCGCGGCGGGCGCAGGACGGCCTCGCGGCCGGTGTTTTTGACCTTATCGCCGGCATCATGGTCTGGCTGGGGTCGTTCTGGCCGCGGTGGGGTCGCTCTGAGCGCTTCCGGACCGATCAGGCACCGCTCGCCCGCCTCCCTGCGGCGGCGTGAGCGTCAACTTCAAAACAACGACTTCTTCAACGGGCTGCTAGACCGCCCTGGTGTCCGCCGCCTGTCAAATTCCCCGCCTGGCCACGTATCGGCCGCCGCATCGGAACCACGCCCCCCGTACGGGGTTCAAAGCCTGGAGGGGTCGCGGTTCAGGCAACCCGAACACACGATGGCTTGCGACGGACGCCGGCCAAAAGGCCAACAGCAACACCTTGACACCGCCTGAGCGGCGCGCACAATAGGCGCATCCGGTCAGGACCCGATAAAGGAGACACCAGCATGGTCGAACCAGGACGTCTCACGAACAGGCCGCTGTCGACGAGGTTGACGCGGCGGGGGTTTCTCCGGGCGGCAGCCACCGCCGGCGCGGTGCTCATGGCACCGGCCGTCATCCCCTCGTCGGCACTGGGCCGCGACGGTGCCGTTCCGCCGAGTGAGCGCATCGTGATGGGCGGCATCGGACTGCGCAGCCGCGGCATGAGCGACCTGGGCTGGATGCTGCCGGAGAGCGACGTCCAGTTCGTCGCCATCTGCGACGCCCAGAAGGCGCCGCGAGAGCGCGTCAAGAAGGTCGTGGACGACCGCTACGGAAACAGCGACTGCGCCATGTACCCCGAGATCCGCGAGTTTCTGGCCCAGCGGACCGACATCGACGCCATCCTCCAGGCCACCGGAGACCGCTGGCACGCCCTGGCGTCCATCCTGGTCATGCGGTCGGGCAAGGACGTCTACACCGAAAAGCCCTCCTGCATGACCATCGCCGAGGGCCAGGCCGTGGTCGATACGGCCCGGCGTTACGGGCGGGTCTACCAGACGGGCACGCAGCGGCTGAGCGAAGGCAACTTCGTGTTCTGCATCGAGATGGCCCGAGCCGGCCGCCTCGGCAAGGTGCACACCGCCTACGCCCACATCGCGCCGTGGGACGCCGCCGAGATGCGGCACGACTGGCTGCCGGCCGAGCCCGAACCGCCCAAGGAAGAAGTCGATTGGGACGCCTGGCTCGGGCCGTGTCCGTGGCGGCCGTTCAACAAGGCGTACATCTCGGGCGGGTGGCGCGGCCACTACGATTTCCACACCAGTTGCATCGGCGAGTGGGGCGCCCACACCTTCGCCCAGGCCCAGGCCGGTCTCGACGCCCTCGACACCTCGCCGGTGGCCTACCAGTACGTGGATAACAAGACCGCCGACGGCATGGTCACCACCTTCGCCAACGGCACCAAGCTGATTCTATCGCGCGGCGACAAGTACTGGCACGGCTCGTGCGGCATGCGGTTCGACGGTCCCGAGGGATGGGTGGCCGCCGCCGACGGCTATGCGAGGCCGGACGTCTCGAACCCCGCCTTCCTGGCCGACTACAAGCAGATCGTCGGCGACTACGTGGCCCGGACCGGATGCGCCCTGAACCACATGCGCAATTATCTCGACTGCATCAAGTCGCGCCAACTCACCGTGGCCCACCCCGAGGTGATGTACCGCACGATGACCACGGTCCACGCCGCCAACATCTGCATGTGGCTCAAGCGGGACATGAAGTACGACCCCGTCAAGGCCGAGTTCATCAACGACCCGGAGGCCAACCGCCTGCGCTCGCGCGCCATGCGCGAACCGTGGATTTACTAACCGTCAACTTTAGCCCCGAAGGGAAATACGCCATGCCAACGTCCAAGACGTGTCACGTGCTCCTTGCCGCGATGTGCCTGGTGGGCGTCGCCGCGTCGCTCGCGCTAGGCGCCCCGTCCTCCGCCACGGAGCAAGAGGCCAAACTCATCGCCGTCCTCAAGTCCGACGCGCCGCAAAAGGAAAAGGCCGATGCCTGCCGCGAACTCGGACACGTCGGCACCAAGAAGGCCGTGGCGCCCCTGGCCGCCCTGCTCGGAGACGAAAAACTCGCGCACATGGCACGCTACGGGCTCGAACCGAATCCCGACCCCTCCGCCGGCGTCGCCCTGCGCGATGCCCTCGGCAAACTCAAGGGCCGGCTGCTCGTCGGCGTTATCGGCAGTCTGGGCGTGCGGCACGACACCAAGGCGGTCGGACCGCTGACCCCACTGCTCCAGAACGCCGACGACGACGTGGCCCAGGCGGCCGCGCGGGCGCTGGGCACCATCGGCACGCCCCCCGCCGTCAAGGCGCTGCTCGATGCCCTGGCCAACGTGTCCGACGCCAACCGGGCGGCGCTGTGCGAAGGCATCTTGCGCTCGGCCGAGACGCTGGCGGCCGACGGCAAGCGGGACGACGCCCTGGACATCTACGACCGGCTCCGCGGGCTCAAGAAGCCGCACCAGGTGCGTACCGCCGGCCTGCGCGGGGCCATCCTCGTGCGCGGCAAAGACGGTCTGCCGCTGCTCCTGGAGGCGCTTCGCGGCGATGACCTCGTGCTGGTCGCCGCCGCGGCACGGACGGCGATGGAGATGGGCGGCGCCGACGTGGCGAAGGCCCTGGCGGACGAACTGGCCAAACTCCCGGCCGGCAAGAAGATCCTGATCATCCAGACGCTCGGCAAACTCGGCGACAAGACCGCGCTGCCCGCCCTGCTCGCTGCGGCCAAGAGCGGCGAGAAGCCGGTTCGCTTGGCGGCCATCCGCGCCATGCCCATGATCGGCGACGCCGCCGCGGCGGCCGCCCTGGTCCAGTTGATGGAAGATGCCGAGGCCGACGTCGCCAAGGCCGCGCAGGAATGCCTGGCCGCCCTGTCCGGCCCGGCCGTCGACGCCGCCATCGCGGCGATGCTCAAGGACAAGGACCCCCTCGTCCGCTGCACGGGTGTCGAGTTGCTCGGCCGGCGGCGGATCACGAGCGCCATCCCGACCATCCTGAAGGCCGCCGAGGACCCCGAGGAATCGGTCCGCGTCGCCAGCCTCAAGACGCTGGGCGCCCTGGGCGACGAGACGGAACTGCAGCCCATGCTTGCCCTGCTCGTCAAGGCCAAGACGCCGGCCGAGACCCAGGCGGCCGAGGGGGCGCTGTCGGCCATCTGCGGCCGCCAGGCCAGGCCCGTGACCGGCAACGTCGTCATCCGCAAGGCGGTCTACGGGGCCCTGCCCGACGGCCCCACGGTTGACGTCACCAAGAAGGTGGCCGAGAACGACGCCCTGACGATCACCGCCAGCGTGGCGCCGCCGGCCTGCGTCAACGCCCTCTGCGCGGCGATAGCGAAGGCCGAAGGACCGGCGAAACTCGCCATCATACGGGTGCTGGTGTCGGTCGGCGGGGCCAAGGCCCTCGATGTCGTGCGCGACGCCACCAAGGACACCAACGCCGAAGTCAAGGATGCGGCCCTGCGTCTGCTATGCGAGTGGTCGACGGCCGAGGCGTTGCCCGATCTCGAGCGGCTCGCCAGGACTTCCCCCGACGCCAAGGTCAAGATTCTGGCCCTGCGCGGAACCATCCGCCTGATTCCGCAGCAGAACGTGCCGGACGAGAAAAAACTCGCGTCGCTCAAGGAAGCGATGGCCCTGGCCAGCCGCACCGAAGAGAAGCGACTGGCCCTGGCCGCGCTGGGCGGCATCCACACCGCCGGCGCGCTGGCGCTCGTCGCACCGCATCTGACCGCGCCGGACCTCAAGGAAGAAGCCGCCATGGCCGCCGTGGGCATCGCCGAGAAGATCGTGCAGAGTCACCCCGCCCAGGTCGCCGAAGCCATGCAGAAGGTGCCGGCGGCGACGACCAGCAAGCAGGTCGCTCAGCGCGCCCAGAAACTGCTGGACCAGGCGAAGAAGGCGGCCTCGCGCTAGTGCCGTTTCCAGAAAGGCACGGTGACTTCCATGCGCCGGCCGGCACGGGAGTCAAAGGATGCCGACGAAACGTGTCGCCCTTACCCGTCGCGCGCTCCTGAAGGGGGCGGGAGCGATCGCCCTGGCCCCATACGTGGCTGCGTCGCTCGCGCTGGGTGGCGAGGGCGCGGCCGCGCCCAGTAACCGCATCGCCCTGGGGTTCATCGGCATCGGCGCGATGGGGCAGGGACACCTCCGGTGCTGCCTGGACCTGCCCGAGGCCCAGATCGTCGGCGTGTGCGACGTGGATCGCTGGCGCCGCGAACACGCCAAGGCCGCCGTCGAGACCCGGTACGCCGAGCAGCGGCCCGGCGGCCAGTACCGGGGATGCGAGGCGTACACGGACCTGCGCGACCTGCTGGCACGGGATGACATTGACGCCGTCATCATCGCCACCGGCGACCGCTGGCATGCCCTGGCGACGAGCCTGGCGGTCAAGGCCGGCAAGGACGTCTACTGCGAGAAGCCGGTCTCGCTCACCGTCCGCCAAGCGCGGGCCATGGTCGACGTGGTCCGGCGCTACGGTCGCGTCTTCCAGGGCGGACTCCAGCAGCGGTCATCGGGCGAGTTCATCCGGGCCTGCGACCTGGTCCGCGCCGGGGCAATCGGGAAGGTGCGGGTCGTCTACGTCAACCACCCGGGCACGGTGGCCGACGTGGACCTGCCGGCCGAACCGGTGCCCGACGGCCTGGACTGGGACCTCTGGCTGGGCCCGGCCCTCTGGCACCCGTACAACAGCCGCTTCCATCCGTACGGCCGGCCGCCGGCACGCAGCCATCACCAGAATTGGTTCGACTGCATCCGGACGCGGCACCAACCGGCCTCGGACGTGGAGAGTGCGTGCCGGTCGACCATCGTGTCGCACCTGGGCTGCATCGCCCACTGGACCGGCCGGTCGCTGGCGTGGGACCCGGCCCGGGAAGTCTTCCCCGACGATGCGGAGGCCTGCCGCTGGCTCGCCCGCGCGATGCGCTCGCCCTGGCACCTGTAACGGCGGCGGCGCTTAGAGCGTTTTAGGATTGCGTATTCACAGCACAGATCGTGCGCGGTGGGTCCCCGTACCCACCGCGCCTATGGCCACCGGCATTCCTTCGCGGCGGGTGCGGGGACCCGCCGCGCAAACACGCAGCATTAGACTGCTCTAAGAGCACGGCCGGGCAAGACCGGCCGTGGCACACGCGAAACACGTACGCACGGGCGGCCGCGCTCAAACGTCACGTCCCGGCGGAACACCGGCGTTACGCCGCGGGCTGCGGCTCCTGATGCTGCGGCGCCTTGAGGGCAAACGTGAGAATCGCCGCCGCAACCAGAAGCGCGGCCGACGTGTAGTAGGCGAAGGTGAAACCGCCCTTCCAGGCCTCGACGATCCGTCCGTCGTAGACCCAGCCGGCAAACTGCGCCAGCATGAACCCGCCGATGCCCCACGCCGTGAACACCAGGCCGTAGTTCACGCCGAAGTTCTTCAGGCCGTAGTAGTCCTTGGTGATCGACGGGAAGAGCGACAGGTTCGATCCGTAGTTCGCCCCGATTAACGTGGCCATCGCGACGACGGCGACCGCGCTGCCCAGCGGCGTGTTGGGCCCGGACAGCGAGAGGCCCACCACCATGACGGCCTGAAACACGAAGAACAGCACGAGGGTAGCCTTGCGGCCCAGTTTGTCGGAGAGTACGCCGGCGACGATGCGGCCGGCGCCGTTGCCGATGGCCAGCCCGACGACGGCGTACACGCCGGCCTCGGCCCCGACCTTTTTCGCCACGGAAATGACCATCAGTCCCGCCCCCGCCCCGCAGGCGTAAAGGAACCAGATGAGGTAGAACTGCCAGGTCTTGAGCATCTCGCCCGGCCGGAAGTCCTCTTTCTTCACCGGGCCGCCGGTCGACTTGGGTTTGGCGATCGTACCCGCCGGGACGTACCCCGCGGGCGGCACCTTCAGCAACTGCGCCAGGCCGACCACGACGACCAGGAAGCCGATGCCAAGAATCATGACCGTGGCCGACAGGCCGACAGCGCCGATGAGCCAGGTGGCCAACGGCGCCACGTACACGCTCGCCAGGCCGAACCCCGACACCACGAGGCCGGCAATCAGGCCCGTCCGCGCCGCCGCGAACCACTTGACCGCCGGCGGTGTGGCCGAGGCGTAACCGAAACCGATGCCGGCGCCCGCCAGCACGCCGAATCCGACGATAAACCCCAGCAGGGCGTGGTCGGGCACGTACAGGCCGCACAGCGCCGCCAGGACCATGCCGATGCCAACCAGCACGCCGCCGATCGTCGCCACCAGGCGCGGGCCCAAGCGGTCCTGCATCCGGCCGGCCAGCACCATGATGAGGCAGAACACGAGGCACGCGATCGAATATGGCCACTGCTTGTCGCTCTGGTCCCAGCCCCATTCCTTGGGGATGCCGCCCGAGATGATGCTCCACGAGTACAGGACGCCCAGGGCGAGGTTGATGCCCAGGCCGGCAAACGTCACGCGCCAGCCGTGGTTCTCGGCAGCGGGTACTTCGGCGGCAAGACTGCTCATGGCACACTCCGTTCTGCAACCGCGGCAGGTGACCGGGAGGACGCTTCCCCCGTCGGACGAGGGCCGACCGTCGGCCTCGCATTCCCCCGATAAGAGGGCGGCGACCTTGGAAGGCCGCCGCCGTGACCTTCTACGAATCAACACCTGTCCCACACGGCCACGCCTAGTTGATGCGCCCCTCAATCAGGGCATCGACGACGTGCGGGTCGGCCAGGGTGCTGGTGTCACCGAGCGTTCCCTTGTCGGTGATGCCCTCGGCGATCTTGCGCAGAATCCGCCGCATGATCTTGCCCGAGCGCGTCTTCGGCAGGGCCGGCGCAAACTGGATCTTGTCGGGCGTGGCGATGGGGCCGATCTCTTTGCGGACGTGCTTGACGAGTTCCTTGCGCAGGTCGTCGCTCGGCTCAACACCCTCGACGAGCGTGACGAACGCGTAGAGCCCCTGCCCCTTGATGTCGTGCGGCATGGGCGCAACGGCCGCCTCGGCCACTTTCTCGTGGCTCACCAGGGCGCTCTCGACCTCGGCCGTGCCGATGCGGTGGCCGGAGACGTTGACGACGTCGTCGATTCGGCCCATGAGCCAGTAGTCGCCGTCCGCGTCGACGCGGCAGCCGTCGCCGGTAAAGTACATGTCCTTGTACATCGTGAAGTAGGTCTCGACGAACCGGTCGTGGTCGCCCCACATGGTCCGCATCATGCCGGGCCAGGGTTTCTTGATGCAGAGTTTGCCGCCCTCGTTGCGGTCGCACTCGGTGCCGTCGTCGCGGAGGACGACCGGCTCGACGCCGAAGAACGCCCGCGAGGCGCTGCCCGGTTTCAGCGTATGGGCGCCCGGCAGCGGGGTAATCAGGATGCCGCCCGTCTCGGTCTGCCACCACGTGTCGACGACGGGGCAACGGTTGCGGCCGATCTTCTCGTAGTACCACATCCAGGCCTCGGGGTTGATGGGCTCGCCCACCGAGCCGAGGACCCGTAGCGAGTCCAGTTTATACTTGGCGGGCCAGTCGTCGCCCTGGCGGATGAGGGCCCGGATGGCCGTCGGGGCCGTGTAGAACTGGGTGATCTTGAACTTGTCGATCATCTGCCAGTACCGGCCGGGGTCGGGATACAGCGGCGTCGACTCGAACATCAGGCTCGTGGCCCCGTTGGCCAGCGGCCCGTACACGATGTAACTGTGACCGGTGACCCAGCCGATGTCGGCCGCGCAGCAGTAGACGTCTTCCTCTTGGACGTCGAAGATGACCTTGTGCGTCAGCGTCACGTGCATCAGGTACCCGGCGGTCGTGTGGACGACGCCCTTGGGCTTGCCGGTGGAGCCGGAGGTGTAGAGGATGAAGAGCGGGTCCTCGGCGTTCATGACCTCGGCCTCGCACTGGTCCGAAGCCTTGGCCATGAGGTCGTGGTACCAGAGGTCTCGTCCGTCCTGCATGTGGCACGATTCGTCGCTGCGCCGGACGACGACGACCTTCTGGATGGTGGGCGACGCCTTGAGGGCCTCGTCGGCGATGTTCTTCAGGGGGACACTCTTGCCCGCGCGCTTCGACACGTTGGAGGTAATCAGGATTTTGCAGTCCGAGTCGTTGATGCGGCCGCGAAGGGCGTCGGCGCTGAAACCGCCGAAGACGATCGAGTGGATGGCGCCGATCCGGGCGCACGCCAGCATGACGACGGGCAGTTCCAGCACCATGCCCATGTAGATGCAGACGCGATCGCCCTTCTCGACGCCCAGGCCCTTCAGGACGTTGGCGAACTTCGAGACCTCGGCGTGAAGTTGCTTGTACGTCATCGAGGCGTCTTCGTCGATCTCGTCGCCCTGCCAGACAAGGGCCCTCTTGTTCTCGCGAGGGGTGCCCAGGTGGCGGTCCAGGCAGTTATAAGCCACGTTCATCTGGCCGTCGGCAAACCAGGTGTGTTCGATCTTGCGGGAAGCCGAGTCCCAGGTGTACTCGCGGGCCTTCGTCGGCTTCTTGAACCAGTGGAGTGTCTCGGCCTGCTCGAGCCAGAACCCGTCCGGGTCATTGACGGAGCGGTCGTACATCTCCTGGTACTGGTCGAAGGACTTGATATGCGCCTTGGCGGCCAGCGCGGCCGGCGCCGGAAACGTCCGCTTCTCCGTCATCAGAGACTCCATCGCTTTTTCCTTCGCCATCGTCCTGTCGACTCCTTTCTGTTCCGAGGGGCCCCAGAGGATCCCACGACCGGAGAAACACCGCCGACACCGCGAAGAGATTCACGGGTGGCCCAACCGCTCCATTTCAGCAGATACGATCACAGGAAGAGCCCTATTGTTGGGCCTGGGCCCGCCGAAGTCAACCAAAAAAGCCGCGCCCGGTCCCCGCGAACCCGCCGGCCCCCACGCGCCAGGCGGCCGCGCGGCCAATCGGTCACTTGACGATCTTCAGGATGGCCTTGAACGTATCGCCCTCGGCCACCTTCAGGAGTTCGAAGAGGGCCGTCTCGACGCTCGTCCGGTGGCCGCCGGCGCGCTCGATCTTCCCGAGGCCGATGTCGCGGTTCCGCGCGGTCCGCGAACTGACGCCGTCCGCCACGACGTGCACCTCGTAGGCCCGTCCGAGCAGGTCCAGGGCCGTCTGGTACACGCAGATGTGCGTCTCGATGCCGCACAGGAGCACCTGCCGGCGGCCGGTGGCCTCCAGGGCGTGGACGAACGCCCCCTCGCCGCAACAACTGAAGGCCGTCTTGGCAATCCGTTGGGCCGGCAGCAGGTCCGACAGTTCCGGGACGGTCGGGCCGAGGCCCGCCGGATTCTGCTCGGTCACGATGATGGGCACGCCCAGGGCGTGGGCACCCCGGATGAGTTTCGCCAGGTCGGCGAGAAGGGCCTCGGACTCGTGCATCAACCGCGCGAGTTTGCCCTGGACGTCGACCACCACCAGCACCGCGTCGTCGACATGCAGCATTCCGTGTGCCTCCCGTGCCTGGGGCGTCTCCGCCCTGCTCTGCCGGAGCCGCTGCTCCATGGCCCCGGCGGTGGTGTCGGCCGCCACGTCGATCAGGACGACGGGCGTTCCGCGGTCCCGATAATACGCCACCAGCGGCTCGGTCCGCCGGCGGAAACGGTCGACCTTGCGTCGGACGGCGTCGAAGCCGTCGTCGACCCGGCCGGTCCGGTCGCCGCCCGCGTTGGTGCGGATGCGGTGCCAGACGACCTCGGCCGTGCACGACAGGCAGACGACCGCCTGCATCGCCACCCGTGGCTCCATGTCCGTCGCCTGGCCGACGTGGCGCGGCAGGCCGTTGAGGACCACCAGGGCGCCGGGGTCGACGGCGCGTCGAGCGAGAAACGAGCGGAACAGTTTTTCGGCGATGGGGAACTGTTCGTCCTCGAGCAGCGCCTCGGACCCCAGCACGCGGCCGACGAACCCGCGCTCGTCGCTCGTCAGCCCTGCCCCCCCGTCCCGGCCTGCCGCACACGCCCGCAGGGCAGCGCCGAAGTCGAAGTGGACGCACGGCCTTCCCCAGAGGCCCGTCGTCTCCAGGAGGTCGCCCAGGGGCGTCTTGCCCGACCCGGTCGGCCCGACCAGGAGGATGGCGCGGCGGCGATCCGGTCGATGAGCGGCCTGGGCTGGCGGGGTGGCGTGCATTGGCGCGTCGCATTATGCGTTTCTGAGGCAGCCTGGCAAGAGGTTCTCCGGCCGCCCGGTATCACCGCGTCTTGTGGTCGCCGAGCCCCCCAACCGTGAGGGTGTGGCAAGTTTTTCTGGCGCGCTGGTGTAGTTGTTGTTAGTCTTGCTTCCACAAGGACTTACGTTTTAAGGAGGCGAGATAAATGGGTAAGAACAAGCGGCTTACGGTGTCGGAGTTAAAGCGGGCGGTGGGACC
>DATKXP010000568.1:0-6486 GCA_035529015.1 Phycisphaerae bacterium
GGTGGGATAGTACTCGTGGACGATGTCCTCGGCGAGGCCGCCCGGCCGGACCAGGGCCAGGTAATCGCCGTCGCCGTCGAGTTTGAAGTTGGCGTGAAGGTCTGCCGGGTGGGCCGGGTCGACGCCTTCGAAGTTCGAGGCAAAGACGATCCGGTACGCGCCGGCCTCCAGCGTGGTGCCCGCCGGAAAGGTCCACTTGGTCAGGTTGCCCGGGTTGTCGGTCAGGTGCCAGCCGTCCAGGGCGATGGGACCGGCGCCCGGGTTGTGCACCTCGATCCAGTCCCAGTCGGAGTCCGGATTCGTCGCGTACCACGGCTCACTGTTGATCGCCATCAACTCGCTGATGACCGGATACCCGTCCAGCAGCAACCGAGCCTCCAAAGCCTCGAAGGCCGGCGTGCACGAGCCGTCCACGCGGGCCGTGCGGCGTGTGCCGTGGTTTCGCTGAGGTTCTGACATGTTTCTTCCGACACACCCACAACGGGCGGAGTGCCGTTCCCTGTCGGCCCCCACAGAAGGAAGGGGCGATAGAGATGCCCCGTCCCCTCCGTAATTATACCCACAAAACGGCGATTGCCAAGCGGATGTTGGGGCCATTTGGGGTTCGCGCGGGCCCTATTTCCGGGCAGGGAACGCCCCGTGCATGCCGCCAACCGGCCGCCAGTGCACCCCGCGAGGCGTACGCGTGCCGCGTTTTGGCATGCTGCAACCGTCGCCGACCGGGCGCCTCCCGTGCGTCGGCGCTCCAAAAGTGTTTTGACATCTCGTGTCCCCTGGGCCATACTGTCTTGCCGACGCATCGTGACTGCTGGCCGTTCGCGCCCGCGAGCAAAGGGGGGATGCGCTGTGGCTTGCAAGGCATGTCTCATCGGCGTCCTTTGTGCCGTCCTCTTGGGTTTCGTGGTGCCGCTGCGCGCCGCCGGGGCCGATGAGGCAACCGAGACCTTTAACTCGCTGTACGGCGCGGACCTGGCGCGCGTCCGGGGAACGGGCGATACGCGCGACGACGTGGAACTGGCGGTCCGTCTCCTGGCGGCCGCAAAGCGGGCGGCCGACCAGCCGGCGCTCGTCGCGGTCCTGTGCGAGAGGGCCTGCGACCTGGCCCTGGGCCATCCGGCGGGGTACCCCACCGCGCTGAAGGCAATGGACTTCCTGGTGCAGACCGTCCCGGAAAGGGGAGCCGACTGTGCCGCACGGACGCTCGACATCCGCCAGAGGCAATTCGACACCAGCGGCGGCGACGCGCGCACCCCGGCGGCCGAGACGCTCATCGACGCGCTGGTGGCCGCCGCCGACGCGAAGGTCGAAGCAGCCGCGCCGGCCGAGGCGGCGACGCTCCTCGTCAGGGCCCGGAACGTGGCCCGCGCCGTCTCGAGTCCGAGGCTGGCCGATCTCGAATCGCGGGCCGAGGCGCTGACGCAGCGAATGGCCACCGACCACCGGATCAGCGACCTCGTGGCGCTGCTGGAGAAGAGCCCTGGGAATGTGGCGGCCCGCGAAGAACTCGTCCGCTTGTACCTCGTGGACCTCGACGACCCGGCCCAAGCCGCCAAGTGCCTCCAGGGCGCGAAGGACACGGCGCTGCTGAAGTACGTCCCCGCCGCCGCCAAGGGCGTGGAAGCCGCGCCCGAGTTTGCGTGCCTGGAACTCGGCGAGTGGTATCGCGACCTCGCCCCCAAGGCCCCGGCTCATGCGAGGGCCGCCATGTACGCTCGCGCCAACGCCTACCTCCAGCGCTTCCTCGAGATTCACACCCCGAAAGACCTGAACCGCACCCGCGCGACGCTGGCGCTCGAGAAGATCGAGCAGGCCGTTGCCAGGTTGGCGCCGGCCAGGACGGCGGCCGTGCCGTCGAGGCCGTCCACGTCGGGCGGGGGCACCTGGATGGACCTCTTGGCGCTGGTTGACCCCGCCAAGGACAAGGTCGAAGGGTCGTGGCAGCGGACGCCCGGCGGGCTGGCCGCCGTCCAGCGGGTCCGGCAGAGCCGCATCACCATCCCCGTGGCTCCGGAAGGCAGTTACGAACTGCAACTGCAGTTCGCCCGGACCGAGGGGAACGATGCCATTGCGACGGTCCTGCCCGTGGGGTCAGCCAAGGTCATCCTGTTCCTCTGCACCTACGCCGGGAAGGCGCACGGGTTGTCCGATATCCGGCGGGCCCCCGCCGTCAACAACGAAACGACCGTGACCCCGGGCACCATCGAGAACGGCCGGGACCACTACCTACAGGTCCGGGTGGATCTGGAGGACGCCAAGGCTCAGATCCGCGTGGGCCTCGACGGCAGGTCCATCATCGACTGGAAGGGCGATCCGTCGGACCTTTCCGCACGCGGCGGGTGGGACGTGCCGCAGGCCGGGTGCCTCGGTGTGGGCGCGAACGGCGCGATCATCACGTGGCGAAGCGCGCGGCTGCGCATGCTCTCGGGCGAAGCCCGCCTGCTGCGGCCGGCGGGAAGGTAGATGCGGCCGTTGCGTTTGGCGAAACAGGGCAGGGGGGCATCATGGCTCGCAAGGCACGTCTCACTCGCATCCTGTGCGCGGGTGCCACGCTTTTGCTCGCCAAAGCGTGCTTCCCCGAAGCGCAGGCGGCACGTGCACCGGGGGTACATGCTTTCGCAAGCGAAAGCATGGCACCCTGCGCCGTGCTGGCACTCTCGGCGGTGCAGGTGCGCGAAGCGGGGGGCCGGACGGTGTAAAGGCAGAGCGTCGAGCGACGTCTTGCGCTTGACAGGCGTCCCCGCGCGTGCAACAATCCGCCGCACACTCCTGGCGGCCGGGCGGCGACCCGCCCCGGGGACCTCGGCCTGGAGGGGAATGGGCCGCCGATGATCGGGGCTCGAATGGCCGAGGGCAAGACCGGCCGAACAGGAGACCGATGACCGCCTGCCTGCGTCAGGCATTTCTCCCCCGTGGCTGCGTGACGGCCCGTTTGACGGCGGGTCGGAAACCGCCGGAGGGGCTTGCACCGCACCATCATTAGGAGCCTTCCATGAGTTTCGGCAAGTACATCCTCATCCCGGTCTTCATCGCGATCCAGGCCTTCGCCATGATGCTGGTGGCGCCGTATCTGAAGACGTTCGGCGAGGGCGCGGAAGGCCTGGTCATGTGGGTCTCGTTCCAGGCCTGGGCGATGTACTTCCTGGCGGGGTGCACGGTCAAGATGGGCCTGAAGACCCTGGCGGGGTACCTCGGCGGCATCGTCGCGTCGGTCGCGATCTTTGAACTGGGCGACTGCCTCGCCGGGGGCATGGGAGGGTACTGGGGCTACGCCGTCGCGGTGCTGATCGTCGTCGTGTTCGTCATCAGCATGGAGAAGGTGCCGGGGATCAACTTCATCCCCTCGTGGTTCCTCGGGGCGGGGGTGTTCTTCGGCTTCATGGGCCTGAAGGGGTACGCGCAGAACGGGGACGACCATCACCTCGCCGTCTACACGAACATCGCCGTGCCGGAACTGGTGGCATGCGCGGTGGGCCTGGCGTACGGCTGGGTCACCGTGACGTTCCGGACCTGGTACGAAGCGAAGGTCGCCGCGCCGGCGTGACGCGGCCGACGCGGTCGCGGGCGGTGCGCGGCGATGTTGCCGACGTCCGAACGTTGGGCGAATTCACAGGGCAAGTGCAACGCGCCGCGGCACCTTCGAGAGGGTGCCGGCGAGGCATGCCTCGCCCCGACGGCCGGCGCTTGCCTCCGCTCAGCCGTTCTTGTCGCCCTTGCGGTTTGGCGTGAGGCGTCGGTTGCGGCCGGTACCCGGTTCCCTGCGGGGCGCGGCTAAAACGGCCGTTGCTCAGTTGCCCAGGCTTGCTCGCCGTAGCCTTGGCGGAGGCGGGTACTCCGTCGCTCAGTTACTTGGCCGTACCCGCCTTTTCGTTAGAGTTCTAACAACTTTCGGCGCCTCTCGCGAGACGTAAGTCCTTTCCGCACAAGGCCTTACGCAGATTGCCCGATTTCGGCCTGTCATATTCCATTCGGGCCATACCTGGAATCCGGTCTTGTGCGGCCCGTCGGCCGAAATCGCCGTTTTCGATAGCGCCAGGGCCGTTTTTCCGCCTCCGCGATTGTTAGAGTTCTAACAATTTGCCGTGCCTCTAGCCTCCGGTCTCCGGCCTCCAGCCTCGTCCGTCCCGCCATTTTGTATACTTTAGCACCTATTGACCCCGCTCCACGTACATCAAAAAAGGGGTAAAAAGGAGCAAGAACGGGGTAAGTTTGAGCAAAAAGCGATCAGAAACCGATCAAAACGACGCGCGTTTTGCCTTGCCTATCTTCACATTCGGCCCCCGAATCGGCGTTTCTGGGCCAGAAACGGGGTTCGGCCCTCCGAAAAGCGCCATTTTGGGGGGTCTGGGGAAAGCCCGTTTTCGTAAAGTATATAACCGGCGTGAGCCCCTCGACCAGCCCGAAGCGTTAGCGCGGCGTCAAGGCCGCGCGCCGTCGGCGGGCTACGAGCCGCTCAGCGCTGAGGCGATTCGCTCGGCCGCACGCCACCCCGAGAGCAGCATCCCCCCGAAGATCGGTCCCATGCGCGGCCCGCCGAACGTTGCACAGACGCTCATTCCGGCCACCCAGAGACCCGGGAAGACCTCGGCCACGTTTTCCACAACGAAGGCCTCTCCTGCGGCAGCGTCCATCGGTCCTTCGCTGGGCCGCGCTGCCTTGGGGGAATCGTCGAGCATGCCGCGCCGGCGGAGGCATTCGACCACCACCGCCTCGTGGCCCGTGGCATCCAAAACGGCCTTGGCGGCAAACGCAAGCGGGTCAACCGGAACGACGCCTGCCACCCCCGTCCGGTTGGCGACGATGCCTGTGACGCGTCCCTGGCGGACGCAGACGTCTTCGGCCAGCGTCAGGTTGAGCACGGCGGCGCCTGCCTGGATCGCTTTCAGACAAAGGGCGGACGCCAGTTCCATCGCGTCCACGACGTAGAGGCCGTTTGCCTGGGGCTGGGCTCGGGCGCCAATTTCGTCGAGGATGGGCCGGGCTTCCTCCTGGACGACCGTGACGTTCATCGCCATTCCACCGCCCCAGACCCCGCCGCCCGGCGCGAGACGTTTTTCGAGCACCGTGACTTTCGCCCCATGGGTGGCGAGGAAGTAGGCGGCGATGAGGCCCGAAGGTCCCGCTCCCACCACGAGGACGTCGCTTTCGAGGCGTGCGACAAGGCCCCGATGGTACGTCTCAATGATCGCTCTGGAAATCTCTGTGTCGCTGAAGTTGGCCATCGTGTTGTCGCCTTTCTGGAACGGGTCTTCGACCGGCACACCAACCCTGGAAAAGAGCCCATTATCTCTCGCCCGCCGCGCCGAGTCCAGGGCTTAGCGAACAAAGCAGGGCACGCAATCGAAGCAGGTCGTCATCATTCCTCCCGTTACAGCGATCGCCACCTCCGCCCGAGTTCCTTCCACGGCACCGCACCCGCCGCCAGAATCCGCACCCCTGGCAGGGCAAGCCTGCCGTGGCTTGACCGCAGGGGGGCACGATGTGTCCAGGCAGCACAACGCGACGCTGGCAACGCCACGCGGGGCAGTGTATACTGCGTGGCCCGGCGCGCCGACCCCGCGACGGGCAGCACCGGCGCACGCCCCGGGAACGGGTGGCTGAACCACAGGGCTCCTGCGGCTTGGCGGATCGTCTTCGGCCCGTGTTGCCGTGGTCCGCGCCTAGCCGGCAGCGCACACGGTGGATGCCATGCAGGACCTGCACGAGACATCCAACGAACACCTGATGGCGCGGTTCCAGGCGCGCCTCGACGGCGCGGCGATCGACGAGATCGTCTCGCGCTTCATGACACCCGCGCTGGCGGTTGCCCGGCGGATTCTTCCGGACGCCGGTCTGGCCGAGGACGCCGTGCAGGAGGCGTTGCTTCGCGTCGTCCGGAACCGCCGGCGGTACGACCCGGCCAGACCGTTCTCGCGCTGGTTCTACACGATCGTGCGCAACGTCTGCCGAGACATGCTGCGCCGGCAGGCGAGGCACGCCGAACTCGTCCGGCAGGCTGCAGCGCAGGTCGAAACGGGTAGCGAGACGCCCGGGGACGACCTGCCGAGCGCCGAAGGTCTGCTGAGCCAACTGCCGCCCGGCGAGAGGAACGTCCTGGTGCTGCGCGTCGTGAGCGACATGCCCTTCGACGAGATAGGGATTGCCCTGGGCATCTCGACGGAGGCGGCAAAGAAACGGGCCCAGCGAGGCCTGCGGCGACTGCGCGAACGTCGCGCGGCGACGATGGAGGCATAGGGCGCCCCGCCGCGCCGCGCGAGGTCGTGCACGGTGACAGAGATTTCGCGGAATCCACCGAAGAGGCTGTCCCCGGTGCGTCTGTGCGGGAGTACAGGTGTGTGGTGACCATGAACTGCGCTCAGGCACGACGGCAACTCGAGTGGTACGCGATGGGCGACCTGCCGGCATCCGCCGAGGCCGACGTGGCCGACCATGTGGCCGCCTGTCCCGATTGCCGTGCCGTCTGCGACGACTACCGCCGCATGATCGTCC
>DATKXP010000569.1:0-7870 GCA_035529015.1 Phycisphaerae bacterium
AGGACCTCGACCGAGGCGACCAAAGCCCGCCGTTCCGGCGTACAAGCGAGAACCTCTTCGGGGCTCAGCACGCAACTTCCCCGGCCGTTTCTGAGCGGGATGAGGCGCGTCAGACGCACCTCCTCACCTTCGGCAAGGACCAGCCTGACGATGCTGTCGGCGTATTGGCTCCCTTCTTCGCCGGCCCCGACGGTCAACCGCACTTCGTCGCCAAACTGGACCAGTTCGACCTGCAGAGGCGAGTCGCGGGTGTCGAGGTCCTGCCGCCGAAGACCCTTGCCCGTCCCAGCGGCCAGGCGCCGTTGTTGCTGCGCCTGGGGGACAAAACACGGTAGGCTGACGGCTTCTGGGAACTTGTAGACCATTTGAACCGATTCCTCGGCCCATGCCGCGATCGACGGCTCGTCCGCCGCGGCTGCGCAGACAACCGGAATGGCCTCCGTCGCAACGGCGAACCGGCGGTCGTCGGGTCCCGGCTGTTCGGCCACCGGGGATGCCGGCGCGGTTTTTTGCAGTTCATGCAGGTCCGCTGCACAGCGGACACAGGTCTTCAGGTGCGCTTCGATGCGCTGCCCTTCAGGGACGTCAAGTTCTCCCGCCTCGTACCGGGCAAGTTCCGCGCCGCTGGGGCAATCCTCCCGGGTTTCTTCAGCGAAGACACGGTCGAGGGCACGGTAAACGGTCAGGGTCTGTTGAAGCGTCTCCCGGCAGGCTGGACACTGCCGCACGTGCGCGACGGCCTCCGCCCTGGCCGGTTCGTCCAAGAAGCCCGTCACCAGGGCTTCCATGGTTTCATCGTCGAGGCAGGTCATCCTGACTCCTTTGCCTGCGCCGGCCCACGAACCTGTTCGGCTCGGATTTCGCTGATTCCGCGTGCCTCTCGACCCGGGGGTCCCAGAGGCGCTTTCGGCCGTCTACAGGGGTATTCAGCGCCGCGGCGGAAAGCGTCGCAGAAAACTTCAGGTCTTTTCTCGCCGGGCGTGGATGTAATCGGCGATCCGCCCGCGGTTTCGTCTCCAGGTATCGCGCCAGCCGGTGGCCTTCTTTTTGAAGCCCATCGCAGCAAGGACCTCGGCCTTCTCGTCAAACCGCTTCGGGCCGCTGTAGAGCATCAGCCGCAACAGGGCCTGACAATCCGGCTTCTCACGCTCGAGGGCTTGGCGGAACACCTGCAGATCCTGCTCGGAGTACCCGCCACGGTCCTGCCACGGCCGGGAACCTGTATCGAGGATGTCCACGAGGTCCTCCCCGTGCCCCTCGATGCGAGGCGATTCGAAGTCGGTGGCCGACCTGGCCTCTCCGTAGTACCGTCCCCACAGCTTGCGGGCAAAATCGATCGCCCGCCGCCGACAGACCTGGCCGACGAAGAATGTCTGGAAGTTGGCCCGGCCGGGGTCCCACTTGGCCAAGCCTTCTTCGAGTAGTCCGTCGAAGAAGTCCTCAAAGGCCTGCTCGTACCGCCGGAAAAGGAATGGCTGATATCGCCGCCAGGCAGCCATGGCCCGGGGCTTGTAGCGGTGGTGGAGCTCAAAGAACGCCTGCCTGTCCCCTTTCTGCAAGTAGAGCGTCTGGAGCTCCGCTTCCGAAAGTTGCGAGTAGGTGACTTGGCTCATGCCCTCCCTCAGACCTTCTCGCAAGGCCCTGCCCGGGGACCGCCCGATTCGCTAACAGAGTGCGCGCGGCTCCGCAAAGCCGCCACGTCCCCCTCGCCTCAGTGTCAAGTTTGGGAACTGCAAGAGGACCGCTCAAGCAAAATCCCCTCGTCCTCGCGCAGGCGGCGGGCCAGCACATCGAGGTCCGACGGCTCGGGGAAGCCGGTGATCCCCATGGCCTGGCCCGCGGCGAGCTGGGCTTCCACCTGAGGTTGTGAGCACGTCTCGAGAATCTCCGGGCCGTAGCGGGGGGTGAGGAAGCGGATGCACTGGTTGCTACTGCCGCGCCACAGCAGGCGACTGTCGGCCAACCTCTGGACAAAAGGGCCGTCCACGAGGATGTCGACCTGGCTCAGCAGTTCCTTGACGGCCGTGCTAGGAGAGCACCGGATGAACTCGTACGTCCATCCCGTAAAGACCAGCACCGAGAGGCCCCCTCCTCGGACCGCTCGGCACAGCCGGGCAACCGCCGGCGCCTGCTCAAATGGTTCGCCGCCGCTCACCGAGAGCCCCTCGATGTCCGGAATAGAGAGGATGTGATCTGCCAGGCGCTTCGGCTCCATGAGAGTGCGCGGCCTGTGAGAATGGGTCAGGGGATTGCAGCAGCCGGGACACCGCAGACGGCAGCCTTGGGTCCACACCACGGCCCGTGCCCCCGGCCCATTGGCACAAGAAACCCGCAGGATGGCGTGGACATTCAATCGAGACTCGGAGCGTGTGTTGTGGACTGTGCTCATGACCGTCTTTCCTCGCGGATTTCGAAGCAAACGACCTGCCGCCCATCTTGCACGTCGGCGACCATCTGTCTGCCCGGCGTGAGCTGGTGCCTGCGCTCGAACAGAAAACGCGCTAACGGATTGATCAGGTCGCGTTCGATCACGTTGATCAGGTCACGCCCCCCACAGCCGGCCTCGCCGCGAACGCCAAGCCAATTAAGGCAGCGGTCCGTCACGTCCGTCCGCAACCCGAATCGCTCACGGAGGTTCTCTTCGAGGGCGACCAGCTTGGCCCGGAGGATTCTCCTGCGGATACCCGGGTCCGTAATGGAATTGAAGACCACGATGTTGTTCTCGCCGAGCCGGCCGAGCAATTCGGGCCTCCCCAGGCCGCCTGTGCCGTCGGCCCGGGGCGGGTCGGCGAGGTAGCTTGAAACCCTCTTCCTGAAATAGGCCTCATGAGCCACCCGCTCAAGCGTGGGGTCGACCCGGTCTGCGCCGATATTGCTCGTAAAGATGATCACCGTCTCGGAAAAATAGGCCGTCTCACCGCGTCCGTCCGTCAGCCGACCGTCCTCGAGGATCTGCAGGAACTTGTCCAGGACGCGGCCGTGTGCCTTCTCGATCTCGTCAAACAGGAGCACGCAGAAGGGCCGCTGGCGAACCACGTTGGTGAGTTGACCGCCCTGTTCGAACCCAACGTAGCTGGGCGGCGCACCGACGAGACGCTGATCATCGTGTTCGTGGCTGTATTCGCTCATGTCAAACCGGATACAGGCGTCTTCGTCGCCAAAGAGGAACGCCGCTGTGGCCTTGGCGAGTTCCGTCTTGCCCACGCCCGCAGGCCCGACGAAAAACAGCGTGCCCCTCGGCTTTCGGCGGGCAGAGGAGTGTTGCAGGCCCGCCAGGCCCATATAGGCGCGGACAAGCATCGTGCCGACCGCACGGACCGCCTCGTCTTGACCGATGACACGCTTCTTGAGCGCCTCCCCGACGGTCTCAAGACGACCGGCATCCAGATCCTCCCACGGGCTGCGCTGCTGGCCGAATTTGTAGAGGTTCGGGCCCAAGTCCCGAAACATGGGGTTCCTGGAGAGCCTCCTGAACCGTCTCGGCGGGCTGGCCGACGTCTTCGGCCAGATGGCCCGCGTCATGAACAGCCACTCGCTCTCGACCTTGGCCCAGCGGTCGGTCATCTTCCGCCTCCACAGTCTGACCGGTGTGCCGCTCCAGTTCCTGGTCAGTTTCCTCCTGCTGTGGCTGGCCAGATACCAGGAGGGGGCACCGCAGGACGGCAGGATCCACGTCGTGATCATCGAGGAAGCCCACATGCTTGCGAGCGAGAGGTCCCGCATCGACATCGGCGAAAACATCCTGTGCCGGACGTTCCGAACCGCCCGCAAACGAGGCATCGCGCTGGTGGTCTGTGACCAGGTGCCCAGCGAACTGGCGCCGGCGGTCTTGGGCAACCTCGGGTGCCGTGTCGTGATGCGCCTGGTGAACGCGCGGTGCGTCTGGTCCCTCCAGAGTTCCATGGGACTCAGGCGGGACCAGGCCGAAACGATCCCCGAACTCCAAAGGCGGGAGGCCGTGGCCCAGTACGAACTGTACCGAACGCCGTTCATGGTCAAGGTGCCCGAGCTTGCGTTCCCGGACAAGCCCGGGGAACAGGAACTTCGCCGACAGGCCGAGGCCGTGCTGGCTCAGACCGAGTGGAGCGAATACCTGCCCGAACCGGGACGCGCGGCCCCCTTGCTGGTTGCGACTGCGTTGGGACCGGACGAACTGGCCGGAGATGCCCTGTTCGTGATGACGAGAATCTGCGGATCGCCGGCCGACTCGATCGACGAGCGGTGCCAAGTACTCCGCATGGACCGGGCCAGGGAGTTCCGGGCTCGGGGCGAGTTGGACGGGCGGGGCCTGATCGCCCAGGTCCCTCAAACAATCGGCGGCAAGATCAAGTTCTTCAGACCGACCGACAAGGGGATTGCCTGGGCCGAACGACACAAGATCCGCGTCAAGAAGTTCAAGTCCGGGATCGTCCACGAGTACCTGCTTACGGAAGTAGAACGGCACATCGGCGCCGTCGGCCCGGGGTGGCGCCTTCAGCGAAACAGCTCCATCGCCCGGGACCAAGGCCTTCAGCCCGATCTGCTCGTCTTGGGTCCCGAAGGCGAGAGGATCATCGTCGAGGTCTGCTGCAACAACCTCGACTACGACGCGGAAAACATCCTCGCGGAAGCGGTCATCCCCGACGTCGACCGGGTGGTCGCTGTCACGCCCGACCGGCGAACTATGGACGGCCTTTGTGAGGCACTGAAAAAGGCGCCCGTGTCATCGCAACGGGATTGGCGAACATCGGTGACGGTCTTGCAGGCCGCCAAGTGTCTGGCGCCAGCGTTCGATTGGGCCGGTCTCCTGGCAAGGAAGAACTCACGGGGCACAGCGAGCGCGGCTGAGGCGTAGTCTGAACCCTCGACAAGGAGCCCAGCTATGCAGGACCCACTCGACCCCTTGAACGGCGGTGATCCCCCGGGCGATCCGATGCTCGATGCCCTCGAGCGGAGTATCGAGAACCCGCAGGGGTTTGAAGATCCTCTGGCGGGCCCGGACCGGCCACTTATGGACGAACTGGGGCAACTCTTGGGCGCGGTTGAAGCCAGCATCGAAAACACGCCTCCCCTGGTCCCTGGCGTGAGCGAGACGCAGGGGGTGAACGGTCCGAACCCGTCGGAAGACGACCCTCTCGACGTGGAGACTGCCCCGTCGCTCGATGATATGGTACTGCCCGAGATCGCGGACGATGCCGGCGCCGTACTACCGCCTGCGGCGTCACTGGAGATTTCAGAAGGCTCCTCTGCCCGTTCTACCCCCGCCGGATCGAAAGCACCGCGGACCATCGGGAGGGGCGGACGTGGCGCGCGCGGCCTGGCCCCGCGCCGGCGAACGTATTTCGGCGGGCGGCGGACAGGTGCAGGATCCAGTTCAACTCACCGCTACTGTTCTGAGAGCCGCGAAATCATTGATGAACAACAATGCGAGTCGTGCGACAAGTACCGGCACTGGCCCGACGGCACTGACGAAGAGCCACGCGAGTGCTGGTACGACTGGGAGGCACAGCAGGCGGCGCTGGAATCCGAAAAGGAAGAAGAGAAAGAAGAATAAATGGATTCGCAAGATATCCTTCCTGTACAGGCTCTAGTTTATCGGAGGGCGGCAGAGTGCAGGCGTGCCCATGCTCCTGCTGCCCGCAGACCCCTGTGGAACATAACCGAGGTGAGCCCGCGGCAGTTTCTGCTCTTGGGAGCCTCACGGCCGGTGACGATGCCGGGGGAGCTCGCCTGCCAGTGGGTACAGACACATGCAACCGTAAGTTGGGCGCACGACTGAAATGGCAAGAGAACCCCATCGAGTAGGAGACGACGGCGGCCCTGGGCCACCGAGACTCGCGCTGACGGCGGAAGAGGCCGCGGCCGCTCTCGGCCTGTCGATCCGGAGTTTCTGGCGAGGTGTAGCCACCGGGCGAATTCCGCCCGGCTTCAGGGTCGGCGGCCGACGGTTATGGAGTCTGGATGGGCTCAAGGAGTGGGTGCGAAGCGGCGCTCCCCCAGTCACGAAGTAGCCGAAACCCAGGTAAGATCCGAAAGCAGCTACGACAGGGGCCAGGCCAGAAATCCCTTGCGCCCCAGCGGAGAGATCCGGTACTCTGTCAGAATTGACGGGAGCGCTGGCGGACTGGCGCCGCGTACCTCTGAGAGGCGAATGGCCGTGACCACTCTGAATCTGACATGTCACACAATGCGACAGAGATGCGGATGGCGCAAAGAAAGGCAGGTGGACGATGCGCGTGTTTAAGCGGACGTTTAAGAACGCAAAGGGGCAGGAGCGGAAAGCGCCCAAATGGTACATCGAGTTCCGCGACCACGCTGGCCGACAGCGAAGGCTGGCCGCGTTTACCGACAAGGCGGCGACCGAAGGCCTCGCTCGGAGAATCGAAAGGCTCGTGGCATACAGAGTGAACCGTCAGCCGCTGGACAAGGCATCCGTGGAGTGGCTCGAGAGCCTGCCGACGAGTCTCCGGAACAGGCTGGCGGGACTGGGACTCCTCGACAAGCTTTCGAAGGTCGCCGCGAAGCCGCTGGGAGAACACTTGGACGATTTCGGCACCGCTCTTGAAGCCAAAGGCAATACGGAACGTCACGTCAAACTGGTCGTCTCGCGGGCGAGGCGTATCGTCGAGGCATGCGGGTTCGACGTGTGGTCCGATGTTTCAGCAAGCAACGTCCAGCGCCACTTGGCAGACCTTCGCAAGGGCAAGCACGGGATTAGCGCCCAAACGTGCAACTTCTACCTCCAGGCCATCAAGCAGCTCGGTAAGTGGATGGTCCGCGATGGCCGGGCCAGCCACTCACCCCTCGAACACCTCCAGGGCCTAAACGTTCGAACAGATCGTCGGCACGATCGACGCGCGCTCACGATAGATGAGCAGCGACGCCTGTTGACAGCAGCCGCGAGCGGATCCGAGCGACAAGGCATGGCTGCCGCCGAGCGTGCGATGCTCTACCGCCTCGCGATGGAAACCGGACTGCGGGCCGGAGAACTGCGAAGCCTGACGACGGCGTCTTTTCGTCTCGACGACGCTCCACCGACAGTGACCGTGAAGGCAGCCTACTCGAAGCACCGCCGCGAGGATACCCTACCCATCCGACCCGACACAGTCGCCCTTCTGAAAGACTTCTTCGCCAACAAGGTGCCGGCCACCCCTGCCTTCCGTGTGCCCAAGCGCCGACTCGTTGCTCCGATGTTGCGTGCCGACCTCAGGGCCGCGGGAATTGCGTATCGCGATAACGACGGGCGCGTCGTCGACTTCCATGCGCTCCGGCATACGTTCATCACCAACCTGAAGCAGGCAGGCGTACACCCAAAGGTGGCCCAAATCCTTGCACGCCACTCGACGATCACCCTGACAATGGACCACTACTCGCACACTGTCGTGGGCGAGCTGACGGAGGCCGTATCCGCCCTCCCCGACCTGTCCGTCTCGCCAACAGGGGACATGGAGGCCACCGGGACCTTCGGAAAGGACCGGTTTCACTGTCCGCTCCACTGGGCGTCCGAATCGGCAGAACGGGGGGTGGCCGTGGCAGAGACTGGCACTGTGGACAGTCAAGAACGTGCCCACTCATCGTCGGACAGACATGCGCCGCAGAACCCCGATCTCAGAGCCGTAGAGGGCAATTTGGCACCCATTGGCACCCCGGCGGACATGCCTGACAGAGAGGGAAATGGCGGAGAGGGGGGGATTCGAACCCCCGGTACCCAAAAAGGGCACGCCGGTTTTCGAAACCGGTCCGATCGACCACTCCGGCACCTCTCCGCGCGTGTAAGTCTTACTTCAGCAGCCACTTACGGAATCATCGCCTCGGGCACGGAAGCACCGGACAACTGCGACGCCAACCGCCACGCCTCCCGAGGGGCCTGCTCAAGGGCGACTTGAGGCCG